>CALBVA010000236.1 GCA_937969125.1 uncultured Verrucomicrobiales bacterium
CGAAGGGTGCATCAAAAACATGAAAGGACTTTGTCATATCCCATTTGGGCTTCAGTGAAGGGTCCTTCCATCGGATTTCCCGCAATCTTTCCTCTCTTAAAAAAGGAACTCCTTCTTCCTTTAAAATCCATTGATCGATGAGATCACCTTCGAGCGAAAGTAGCTCGTGTTTCACCGCCATCACTACGGATGACTCTCCAGAACCGGAAGCAACTTCCTGCGCCCACATCAATCCTACGGGGAGATTGATACCAGTCCGCCAGCTAAAGCCATCCTCCGGTAGATTGACCTTCACGGTGAATCGACTCTCCACAAAGGCGCCGTCATGATCGGCGAAGGATTCGATTTCCAATGTCAAATCACCGCTCTCCGTCTGGACCTGACAGGGCTGACCCGGTAAGGCCTTACCTGAGACTCTCATGAGAAGCTCCGTCTGATCAGGAATCGTCTCCCAGAGTCCGGAGCGGCCTTTGGCCGTGACATCCGGGATCCGAAAGATGGAGACCTCTGTCTGGATCTGCTTCGGTATCATCCCACCGAGGATGGAGCGCAGGCTACCATGCATTTTCTCATCAGCGCTCATGATGAGCACCTTGTCAGCAGCAGAGTAAACCGCCTTGCCCTCGAATTTTTTTAGTTCGGAAATCACCTTAACCAGCTCCGAGCAGTCCCGGAGAGTCATCTCTGGAGTCAGGAAACGGCTTTCGAATCCAGCCTGATCAACTACGGGACCGAGCCACTTTTTGTCCGCAGGCATCACCAACTCCTCCCGACCATCAAAAGGGTACTGATTTTCATCGAGGGGGAAAATCCTGTAGGCTTCCCAAAGGTTTTTCTCACTAATCCGGTAGCAGTGAACCTCCAACTCCCCAGCAAGCAGGAGACCTTGTAGCAAAGTGAGTATCGAAAGAATGAGTCTCATGATTCCTTGTAGCAGAGTGCAGGTTGGCTGAGAGTGATAGATCTCCGGCTATCGCGTATCGATTCAGGACTAAAGCTCTACGTGAATCCTTTCTTGGTCCTTTGATGGGGCTTGGCGCTGGGAAACCGTCGCCACCTTTGGGGATGGACGAAATTGAGAGCTATGGCAGTTTCTTGAGCGGTTCTTCAAAGATTCTGATATGAAACGCACTTCCCTGACTCTGACACTCACCGCGCTGGCTCTTTGTGGCGGTTTTTTTCTTTCCTGTGGCAGCAGTGGCTCATCGGATGTTCTGCAGCCGAAGACCTACGCCAGCTCGCTCCAAATCACGAAAGCATTCATTCCAGATGGGCAATATGGCCGGAGTAAGACGCGCCGGATGTCGCCGAAATATATCACCATTCACTCGACTCAGAATTTCTCCTCCGGGGCCGGGGCGCGGACACATGCCCGGCTGCTCCAACGGGGAGGATTAAAATCCCGGAATAACTCGCTGGGATATCTGACCTGGCACTTCACGGTAGATGACCACTCGATTTACCAGACGCTCCCGACGAATGAGCAGGGCCAGCACGCAGACTACGAGGGTCGTGGGAACCGAAAATCAATTGGGATCGAGATGTGTGAAAACGCCGGGAACTCACGCTCAGCGACACTGGATAAGACAGCCCGACTCACGGCGGAACTGATGCGTCAGCACAGCATCCCTCTTTCCAACGTAGTCCCGCACCAGCACTGGAAGCGGATCCGCTACTCTGATGGGCGTGACCTGGGCCACAAGAACTGCCCTCACTTTCTGATGACCAATGGAAAGCCCGGAGCGAAGTGGCAGGCGTTTTTGGCGAAGGTGAAGTCGTATCGTTAACTCCCAGGTGTAAAAAAGCAGCACCCGTTTCCGGATGCTGCTTTTCACGGTTCGGTCCGGGGGATTTAAGATCCGAAGATCTCGGTGATTGGTTTGCCAAGTTCGGCATCGGCACCCGCCATGCGGAAGGGGCGTCCGCTTGGAGAGGACACGACCTGAGCGTGATCGATGCCGAGGGCGTAGGCGATGGTGGCATTGAAGTCCTGAATGGTAACGGGATTCTTGGAAACACGTGCGCCGTTTTTATCAGTCTCGCCATACTTGATGCCGCCCTTCACGCCACCTCCGGCCATAACGGTGGAGAAGCAGGATGGGTGGTGATCGCGACCGTTGCTGTGCTCGGTAACAATCTTCGGCGTGCGACCGAATTCCGTACCAATGACGACGAGGGTCTTATCAAGGAGACCGCGCTTATCGAGGTCAGCGACGAGGGTGGAGAAAGCTTTGTCGAGGACCTTGGACTTGTTCTCCACAGCGGTGAAATTATCGTAGTGGGTGTCCCAGCCGCCGTAGGAAACCTCTACGAAGCGAACTCCGGCCTCCACCAGGCGGCGGGCAAGGAGACAGCCCTGACCGAAGCGGTGCTTGCCGTAAGCGGACTTCATTTTGCTCGGCTCCTTCTTAATATCGAAGGCTTGGAGGTCCTTGCTGTTCATCAAGGTGACCGCTTCCTCATAGAGGCTGTCGTAGGCTTTCACTGCCGGAGTCTGATACTTCTCGGCAAAGGTTTTATTGAGAGCATCAGCGATGGCGAGGCGCTTCTTGAAGTCACCCTCGGTGACAGAACCCGCGCGGGTGGAATTTTTCAAACCTTCACCGGGACGGCCGAGCGGGACACCGCCAAACTCTGCACCAAAGAAACCGGGTGAGGAGACGCCAGGGCTGGTATTGGCTGTCACGAATCCAGGTAGAGTGGTGTTTTTCCGACCTTTCATACGGACCACCCAGGCACCGATGGCAGGGTGGACGATGGTGCCGCGCGGAGCGTAGCTACGGTGCAGGAGGTATTGTCCCTGGCTGTGCGCGCCCTGCTTCGAGGTCATGGAATTGATAACGCACATCTTATCCGCGACCTTGGCGGTTCCGGGGAGATATTGCGAAATCTGGAAATCGCCATTGGTCCCGATCGATTCGATGGGGCCCTGCACATCCTTGTTTCGGGGCTTGGTGTCGAAGGTATCAAGGTGGCTCATGCCGCCTCCCATATTCAGGAAGATGACGTGCTCCGCTTTATTACTGTCTCCAGCAGTTTGGCCGAACGAGGTCCCGGCGAGGGAGGCCCCGAGCATAGGTGCCACGCTCACACCGAGATAACTGCGGGCGGCATTGACCATGAACTGGCGGCGGCCGAGTTCATCGGCATTGAAGAAAGGTCTTTTGTCCATTGTTTTGATGGGTTGGGTTGGAGGGATTGGGTTTCAGGGTGTGATTTACTGCACGAACATGAATTCGTGGGTCTGGATGAGGGCGGAGACGAGGTTTTGGTAGCTTTCGCGGCTGCCATCAATGACATCCCGCATGAGCATATTCATTTCGAAGTCGGAAGGAGGACGATTGAGAATCGCGTAATAAATATAGCGCGTCTTATCAGCCTCGGTCGTTCCTTTTTTGAGAGCATCGTAAACCGAGGCTCCCTTGTTCGCGACGACCATCTTCTCAACGTGACCGTTCATGATCTGGAGGATCTGGGCCATATTAGCCTCCTTGGTCTCGGCACCGATAAGATTGCGATCCGACTGCCCAAACTCCCGGAGGAAGTGGCCGGCAGGAGCGGGGGCTGCGAGTTCGGAAGCACGGGCAATCCCTTTGGCTGGTCCGGGTCGGGTTTTGGAAGCCATCATCATCATGTCCGAATTACTGGAGCTCCCACCACCGGTCTTGAACTGGGCGAGGAGATTCTCGGCATACTGACGGTATTTCTCAGGCTCCTTGATCGCAAGGACCTCCTTGGCGATGTCTGCCATGGTCTTTTGTCCCACGAGGACTGGTTTGTTATTCCAGTAGATATGGTTTGAAAATTTGCGCTTGGCCAATTGGTCCGGCTTCCCGGAAACGAGCGTCACGAGAGAATCCCACATCTGCTCGGCACTCATGCGTTCAAGCTGGCGACCATTAAAGGCCTGGGGAACACCGGCTCCAAAGGCCTTGGGATTCGCCGCAAACTGGAAAGTGCGGGTGAGGAAAAGGACGTTCTGGAAGGCCTTGAGATCGTAATCGAGCTCCTTCATGAGACGAACGAGATACCGGGTGAGGCCGGGATTGAGCGTTTTCTCAGGCTTCACATATTCATCGACGGGCGAGGTGATGGGGCTGCCCATAACGCGCTCCCACATCCGGTTGACGATGACGTAGTCAAAGTTCGGGTTGTTCTTGGTCATCCACGTGGCGAATTCCTCGCGGGATTTCCCGCTGTTACGGCGGGAGGAGGAGCGGATACGCTTTCCGAAGTGAGTCTTGCCGCCGATCATCTCACCGGGGTCTCCATCCTTATACTGGTAGTCAGATGGAAGCTTAATCCGGCCGTCACCAGCATCGGCGAGAGTGCCGTAGTGGATGTTATCGCGCAGCCAATACATGATGGGCCCGATCTCTGAACGACGGAAGTCCGGGTCATTGATGTGACGCACGGTCCGCTGCCAAATTCTGTCATTGATTTCTCTCTGACCGTGAGTGAAAGCGGCGAGTTCGAAGAAGTCCATGCGCTCCCACTGGTTTGTCGGGCTGTCGTGGCACTGAGCACACTCGAGCTTTTCACCGGTGAAGATCTGCATGGTGATGGAGAGATTATCCAGGGGCATTCCCTTATCGCGGATATAGTATCCCACAGCCCCGTTACCGGGATCCCAAGCGACGCCTTTGGCGGAGATGAGCTTGTGGGCGAACTTGTCCCAACCGATGTTATTGGTGACCGATTCTTGGATGAAGTTCAGGTAGGGGGCTGTGAAGGCTCCCTCGCCCCGGCCAGACCGGTCCTTTGCTCGCAGGAGATCAAAGACGTAATTCTGCATGTGGCTGCGGTAGCCATCGGAATTCAGGAGATACTTGGTGAGCATCTCGCGCTTGTCCGCTTCCTCGATCTCCAAAAATGCCGCCGCTTCCTCCAGAGTGGGAATGCGACCGGCAGCCACCAGAAAACTCCGACGTAGGAAGGTGGGGTCATCGACGACTTCGGGGACGGCGAGTTTCTTTCTACGGAAAATCTCGGCGACAAACTTATCGACATTGTATGCGGCCTTCTTCAGCGCGGCGTGACTCGTCTTGCTCTGTTTTTGCTGGGCCGTCAATGGCGCCAGCAGACACGAGAACGCGAGGGTGCACAGGAGTTTACTTTTCATCATAAATTAAGAACGTAGTGGTGTTCATTTCCCTTAGAGGAAAACGATCTTTGATTTAACCAGACTCTTGAAGGGCTGTCAAATCAGCAGAAACCACCCTTTCAGATGGCCACTTTCTTGATCCCCTGCCCCTCCATCTCCTTGAGAACTTTCGTAAAATCCACCTTCCTCTCATCGCTGAGCCCGCGCAGAAGCCCGGCCTCGGTGGCCTTGAACTTGGCCAGCCACTGTTGTCCTCCGCCAATGAGAGCCTCAGCCTTGGCAATTTCCTTCATCCAGTGTTTCGAGCCCCGGACTCGCATTCCGCTCGGACGGGTGATCATTTCCTGATGTTTGAGCAGTTCGCGACGACGACGACGAATCTCCTTTGGATTCTGGTGACCCAGCAGCATGGCCCGGGTGTGGGCAATGAGGGAAAGATGCAAATCCCCGGCCCCGGCAAGGTCATCACCAAGAGCAGCAAAACCATCAGCGAAAGATTGATCGTTCCGCACCATCTGGAGGTGGCGGGGTTCGGACGGCTTCTTCGTTTCCCCAACGAAGTCCGGCTCGAAGTTCCCGGCATATGGATTCCCGCAGTAGTTCTCGGCAGGAAGAGTCTTCCCATCGGCCTTCTCAAATTTCGCCCGCCAATTCATCGCACGGAGATACCAATCACCGAGCCCCATATGCCCTTCAGGATTGATTTCCAGAGCCTTGCCAATCCAAAGAGCCGCTTTCTCAAAGTCTCCCTGCTTCTTCGCACAGACTCCGAGATTCGAGCGGGTGGGATAATGATCCGGATCAACTTGAAGCGCTTTTTCAAGCAAGAGGGTGGCCTTGGCAAATTCCTTAAGGCGAATGTGGGCGACCGCGAGGTCATTGAGAGTATCAAGATCAGGTTCCGCAACGGGACCCAGGCGGGCAATTCGGAGACGATAATAAGCCTCACCATGATGGGGAAATTGACCGAGGATGAGATCGAAGGCATCGCCGCCTGCCTTCAGCTCGTCCGCCAGAGTATCCCGATCCCACAAGCAAGCCATAAGACGGTGGGAACCAAGGAGCGAGCCAGCTAGAAGAGTTGTGAAATAACGGCGATTCATCGAGATATGGAAAGAGCGAAGCCTACCGGCTTTCCTGTTTCCGAAGCTTTTCATTTAACAGGACAAATTACTAGGATGCGCCCATGAAGATTCTCTTCTGGTTTGCCCTCCTGTGCTCGTTCTCGTTTGCTCATGATCGGGAGGTCTCGCTGAAGAAGCAAACCGACGGGCCGATTCGCGTTCTCGTTTATTCCAATACTGCCTTCTATCGGCACCCGGAACTGCCCGCCATCAATCGCTGGCTGGTTCTCACCGGTGATCAGCACGGGATGGAGGTGGATGTCACTGAGCACTGGAAGGACCTGCAGCCCAAATCACTCGCGAAGTATGATGTCCTGCTTCTGAATAATGCCAATCAGCTCGCCGATGTCATTCCGGAGACCCAGCGGAAGGCGGTGGAGGAGTGGTATCGGGCCGGTCACGGCATCTTCGGCCTGCACGCCGCCCTAGTGAAACAACAGGGCTGGCCTTGGCTGCTGGAGATCGGCGGCTGCGACTTTAACAGCGACTCCGACTTCCTGAGAGCAAAGATCATCGTAGATCCCGCCGCCAGAGATCATCCGGCGGTGGCAGGGCAGCCGGCGGAGTTTTGGTATGAAGCTGATTGGACGAATCACACCGAATCAGTCACCGGCAAGCCCGGCTTTCAAGTCCTCCTGAGGGTGGACGAATCCACCTATGAACCGGTCCGGGACCGCTTCAAAACCCGCGGCGGCAAGCCCATGGGAAAGGATCACCCGATCGCGTGGACCAATGTCTCGCAGGGCGGGCGCTTCTTTTACACCGAACTGGGGCATGATGTGCGCTCGCTGGACACAAAATTCGGCCGACAGCACATCATCGAAGGCATTCGCTGGGCGGCTGGCAAACAAGGCCTCTGGAAGGCTAAGAAATTAATCAAGCGAGCCACCCAATCCGGGGATGTTCCCGCGATGGGCGTGGTGCAATTCGACCTCAAAGGCATCAAGCACATCGCGGTGGCCGGGACTACCCGGTCGGACAAAAAAACTCCCGGCCAGCGAAAATGCCAAGTGGCACATCGGCTCGAACACCAAAGCTATGACTGCCACCCTGATGGCCAGACTGGTCGAACGGGGCTCATTGAAATGGGACTCCACAATGACGGAAATCTTCCCAAAAATGGCTGGTGATTTTCACAAGGCCGCCGGAAAGATCACCGTGGAGCAGCTTCTGGCCCACACCGCCGGGCTTTCCTCAAATCCTGCCTTTCAGGACTGGCAGAAATCGCGAATGGAGGTGACAAAAATCGCCCTGAAGGAGAAACCATCCGCCGGATTCGCTTACTCGAATCTCGGTTACATCGTGGCAGGTACGGTGATCGAAAAGGTGAGCGGAAAGACCTGGGAGGAGGCCTTGAAAGAGGAAGTCTTCGCGCCATTGGGTATCAAAAACTTCGGCTTTGGGCCCCCGGTCGGAGAAAAGGCCATCCGCGGCCACTCGCATGGCTCCCCCGCTCCCGTCGGAGTCGGCGGAGACAATACTCCCCTCTTCGGACCGGCGGGCCGGGTTCATCTCAGCTTACAGGACTGGGTGCTCTTCGCTCAGGACCAGATCGCCGGTGCCGGAGGGAGCGGGAAGTTATTAAAAAAAGAAAACTACCTGAAACTCCACACCCCGGTCAGCCCCGACTACGCCCTCGGCTGGGGTGTCACTATGTCTGCAGGCAAACCTGTGGAACTTCGGCACGATGGCAGTAACACCCTCTGGTATGCCAGAATCATCCTGGACCTGAACAACCGTAAAGGATCTCTGGTGGTCGCTAATTCCGCTGACGAAAATGCCCAAAAATGGATCAACCGTGTCACCCACGCATGCAAGGAAGGTGACAGGTAAAGCCTCCTAAAAAAATTTAATTGGCCGTGTGATAAGAGCGGTGCTTCACACCGCGCCCAAAAGCCTTCGGCCCGGTTATCGGGGACGATTAGCCAGATCAGGCCGATTTTCTTTGGTACGAATGACGGCCTGTTCTTTTTTCCACTCCTCGATCTTGGCGTGGTGGCCGGAGAGGAGGACATCCGGAACCTTCAGGCCGCGGAAGTCGATGGGCTTGGTGTAGGCCGGAGCTTCGAGGAGGTTGGGATCGGAGAATGATTCATCAACCGGTGAACGGGCGTCACCGAGAGCCCCGGGGAGGAGGCGGACAATGGCATCGGTGAGGACAGCGGCGGCAATGGCGCCATTGGTGAGGATGTAGTCGCCGATGGAAAGCTCGAGATCGACCAGCTCCTCGATGACGCGGTGATCCACTCCTTCATAATGTCCGCAGAGCAGGATGAGGTGGGATTCCTCCGAGAGCTCGCGGGCGAGGGCCTGCTTGAAAACCTTTCCCTGAGGTGTGAGAAGAATGACCTTCGTGTCATCGCGGCGAAGTTCCTTGATCGCGGCGAAAATGGGCTCGGGCTTCAGCAACATCCCCTGCCCGCCACCGCAGAGGTAGTCATCGGTTTTGCGGTGCTTATCGGTCGTCCATTCACGGAGGTCGTGAGCCTGAATCTCGACGATGCCCGCTTGCTGGGCACGCTTCATCATGCTCTCGGCAAGCGGTGCGAGCGCGATGCCGGGAAAGAGGGTGAGGATATCGATGCGCACGTTTTTTTACTGTAGATCGACAGTGAGGCCGGAGCCGACTTCTTCCAGTCGCGCGATGACATCGGTGGGGTCCAATCCCTCCGGCAAGCGGACGCGACCCCGGGTGCAAAAGAGGAGATGCCCCGCCATGGGTGCCGATTCGAGAGTTGTTTCCAACTCCTCGACATTGACGTTCAGATCAGCGAGGGCGGAAGCGACGCGTTTCACGATGCCCGGCTCATCATGACCGGTGACATCCAGGCTGACGACGCGACCAGAAGTCTCTGGACCGGCGGTATCGTGAGCAATGAGAACGAGAAGGCCTAGGCCCTTCAGCTCGTTGAGATCGGATTCCAGAGCAGCTTTTTGATCGGCGGGATAATCGACATGCAGGAGCCCCGCGAATTGGCCGGAGAGATTGACCATCCGGCTTTCCTGCCAGCTGCCGTCGTGACGAGCCACGGCATCGGCAACGGCATCAACGAGGCCGGGGCGATCCGGACCGAGGATGGTAAGGACGAGGGAGGCTCTCATTTAACGATGACAGGAGTTCCGAGTTTGGCAGCATTGTAAAACTTCTTCGCCATGTCCTCCGGCATACGGACGCAGCCGTGGGAGGCTGCGTAACCGGGAAGGTGTCCGACGTGCATGCCAATGCCGCTGTTAAAGCGCATAAAGTAAGCCATCGGTGCGCCCTCATAAACCTGCCCGCGCTTTGGCTTGTGCTTCCTCGTGTCGGCATCGTCATTGACGACCTGTCCGGTGGCGACATCACGAATAATCCCGTAAAGCGATGAAGTGTGATCGATGTCCTTTTCGCTAACCTTGAATCGTCCCGCCGGGGTGGTGTATTTTGAGCTACCGGTGGAGATGGGGCTCATCCCCACGACCTGCTCGCCTTTATAGAAGTAGGCTTTTTGCTCACTTCGAATGATCACAATGGAGGCCGGCCCTTGGATATTATCGTCATCCCAGTAGCCCTTTTGGTAGTCGGGCACCTTGTTTTCGGTGACGGGAGCAGCCTGCCGAAAAGCGGTAAGATATCCGGAATTCCCACCAGTGGACATGGTGCCGCAGGATGGGATGAGAAGGGCCAGAGGAAGAAGGTAGAAGAGAGTCTTCATGAGGTGAAGTGTCGCTGATGGATGGGAGCCGGTCAAGGTGACCGGGCCGGAGGATGAAAGGTTTAGAGGTAGCTGGTGAAGCTATCGACCGTCTTCTGATCGAGGCGTCTCACCATGGCGAGGCTAAGCTGCACCATGGCGTGGTAGTCATTGATATTAATGATGCCGTTATGGGAGTGAATGTAGCGCGCGGGCGTGCCGAGAACGACGCAGGGAATGCCTTCATTGGCGATATTGAATGAGCCCGCATCGGTGCCGCCGGAGGTTCGGACGGTGACCTGGTGTTTAATGCCTTCTTGCTCGGCAGTCTCGATGGTGAAGCGGGCGAGGCGTGGATTCATAATGGCGCTGGGATCCTGAAGGCGGATCTGAACGCCGCCGCCAATGCGGCCCTGTGACTCGGAAAGAGGCATGCCGGGAGTGTCATCAGCAGGCGGTCCTTCGAGGACGATGGCGACATCAGGAGTGGCGGCATTGGCGAGAGCCTTGGCACCACGGAGGCCGATCTCTTCCTGCACCGTCCCCGCCACGATGAGGCGGCAATGGTCCGGGGCGGGTTGCTGGCCGACCTGGATCGCACCGGCCATGCCGACGCGGTTATCGAAGGCCTTTGTCATATACCAATCCGGCTGGCGCATCGCGGTCCAGGGACTGACGGGGCAGATGGGATCACCGAGGCGGATGCCCCAGTCATCGACTTCTTCCGCAGAGCGCGCGGTGATATCAACGAACATGCTATCGACTCCGAGGACCTGGTTTCGCTGGGCATCGGAGAGGAAGTGGGGCGGCTTTGAGCAAATGGTGCCGATGATTTTTTCACCGGAGGCGGTCTTAATCTCAACTCTCTGAGCAAGAAGGGTGTGGCCCCACCAGCCACCGATATTCACAATGCGAAGGTAGCCATTCGGAAGGATGGACTGCACGCGGAAGCCGATCTCATCCATATGGCCGGCGACGAGAACCTTCGGACCGGATTGGCCGGAGGTACAGAAGACAGAACCCATTTTGTCGGAAGCCAGTTCGCCGTGCTCACGGAGTTCATTGACGAAGATTTCACGCACTTCGTCTTCATGACCGGGGACGGAATGGGCTTGGGTGAGTGTCTCGAGGAGTTGGAGGCCTTTGCTCTGCATAGAGGGGCTGTAACAAGAGGGGCTTGATACTTGAAATGGAAAACTCTAGACCACCCGTCTTTATGGCAAAGGTCTCAGACGTCAACGTGCTCAATAACGATCCCCTGCCCTCCCCGGCTTTCCTGATGCAGGAGGTGGCGCGGAGCGAGGCGCAGGCGAAACTGGTCTCCGAATCCCGCGCTGCGGTCTGTGATTCGCTCTTCGTGCCGGATTCGCGCTTTCTCCTGATCGTGGGGCCGTGCTCGGTCCATGACACCAAGGCCTGCCGCGAATATGCGGAAAAATTGGCCAAGCTAGCTGAGGAGGTGAAGGACAAGATCCTGGTGGTGATGCGAGTATATTTCGAGAAGCCGCGCACCACGGTGGGCTGGAAGGGGCTCATTATGGACCCAGATCTGGACGGGACTGATAACATCCCAGACGGGCTACTGGTGGCACGGAAGTTTTTGACAGAGATCCTGGAAATCGGGCTGCCGACGGCAACCGAGCTACTCGACCCCATCACCCCGCAATACATCGCGGATCTCATTTCGTGGTCGGCAATCGGAGCGCGGACCAGCGAGAGCCAGACGCACCGCCAGATGGCTTCCGGACTCTCGATGCCGGTGGGCTTTAAAAACACCACGGCGGGCGATGTGGTGGCGGCGATCAATGCGATCCGCGCAGCATCGATGCCACAGACCTTTCTTGGAGTTTCGACAGAAGGCGTGGCCTCGGCCGTCTCGACAGCAGGAAACAAGCACTGCCACCTCATCCTACGAGGCGGTGACAATGGGCCGAATTTCGATACTGACTCAATCAAGAAGACCCGGGACCAGTTGCTGAAACACAACCTCGCTCCGGGGATCCTCGTGGATGCCTCGCACGCCAATTGCGGGAAGGATTGCACCCGGATGCCAGGAGTCTTTGAAGAAATCGTGAAGCAGCGCGCGGCTGGGGACACCTCGGTGATCGGCGCGATGCTGGAAAGCCACCTTATCGCCGGAGCCCAGAAATTCCCGCAAGCGCTGGACCAGCTGACCTACGGTCAGTCAATCACCGACCAGTGCATCGACTGGGCCACGACCGAGAAAATCGTGCGGGAAGCTGCGGAGAAGCTTTAGGGCCAGGCCCTCCAGCCAGGTGAGGTGTTTGTCACGATGCACTAACTCAACCCCTTTCGGAATATCGCGGCCTTCATCGATTTCTTGCTATTGCAGAAAAACTGGGGCAAGCACCGCGCGGCTCTTCAAAAAACCGACCCGCCTTATATCATGTCACAGTTCAGAAACCTCGCCATCATCGCACACGTCGATCATGGCAAAACCACCCTCGTCGACCAGCTCCTGCAGGCTGCCGGATGCTATCGTGAGAATCAGGCCGTCACCGAACGCGCGATGGACTCCATGGATCTGGAACGTGAGAAGGGCATCACAATCAAAGCTAAAAACACCGCCGTTCACTGGGGGGAGCACATCATTAACATCGTGGACACCCCCGGTCACGCCGACTTCGGCGGCGAGGTGGAGCGCGTGATGAAGATGGTGGATGGCGTCATTCTCGTGGTTGATGCCTTCGGCGGACCACAGGCTCAGACCCGCTTCGTGCTTCGCAAGGCTCTCCAGGAAGGCCTGAAGCCCATCATCGTGGTCAACAAAATCGATCGCCCGAACTCCGATCCTCTCGGCGTACATGACAAGGTTCTCGAGCTCTTCCTCGAACTTGATGCCACCGAAGATCAGTTCAATGCCCCCACTCTTTACGGCTCTGCCAAGAACGGCTTCTTCTCTTTCTCACACGATGCCACCGACGGCGACTGCGTCCCCCTCCTCGATGCCATCGTGAAGAACATCCCCGCTCCGGAAGTGGACAATGACGCTCCCTTCAAGATGCTCATCTCGAACATCGACTGGGATGATTATGTCGGTCGCATTGCCATCGGTAAAATCATCGCCGGCTCGGTGAAAAAGAATGACACCGTCTTCCGCTTCCTCAAGGACGGCACCAAGGTGCGCACCAAGGTCGGAAAAGTTTTCGAATACAACAACCTCGGCATTCAGGACACCGAAGACGGCGTGGCTGGAAACATCGTGGGCATTTCTGGATTTGAAGAAGCCGACATCGGCGAGACCGTCTGTGCGGACGAAGACGCCGAAGCTCTCCCCGCCGTGAACATCGATCCGCCATCCGTCCAGATGCAGTTCTCCATCAATGACGGCCCCTTCGCCGGAAAGGATGGTAAGCACGTCCAGTCCCGCGTCATCCGCGAGCGTCTCTTCCGCGAGATGAAGACCAATGTCTCCATCCACGTCGAAGACACCGACCTCGCCGGAACCTTCAATGTCTCCGCTCGCGGCGCGATGCAGATCGCAGTCCTCGTTGAGACGATGCGTCGCGAGGGCTTCGAAATCCTCGTCTCCCGCCCGACCGTCATCGTAAAGCGCGATGAAAACGACAAGCGCCTCGAGCCCTGGGAAACGCTCTACCTCGAGATGCCTGCGGAATATTCCAATGCGCTCCTCAAAGTGCTGAACGACCGCAAGGGCACGCTGCAAGACATGTCCACCAACGACAACTCCGGCCGCACCCTCATCACGGCGAACATCCCGACTCGGGGCATCATTGGCCTCGAATTCGAGCTGGTAAACATCACCTCCGGTCACGGGATCATGTCCCACCTCTTCGATGAGTATAAGCCATGGGCCGGACCCATTGTCACCCGACAGGCTGGCACGCTCGTCTCAATGGACACTGGTCCGGCGACATCTTACAGCCTCACTGCGCTGGAAGGTCGCGGCACCCTCTTCGTCAATCCCACCGAAGAAGTTTATACCGGCATGATTGTCGGAGAAAATTCTCGCGCGGACGACCTCCCGGTGAATCCCGTGAAGGCCAAGAAGCTCGATAACATCCGCTCCGCCGGTAAGGACAACACCGTCAAGCTAGCCCCCGCTCTCAAGTTCTCACTCGAGCGCGCCATCGAATACATCGCCCCGGACGAGCTGGTGGAAGCCACCCCGAATTTCCTCCGCCTCCGCAAGCGCATCCTCGATCCAAACGAGCGAAAGCGCGCCAACAAGGCCGCCAAAGCCGAGGGTTAAGCTTCGGTAAATCGCCTACGGATCCAATCGAAGACCCCTTCGGCAGAACCCACTTCACCAGCCCGTGCGCCAATGGCCACGGGCTGTTCTTTTTCATCCACCGTGTCGCGTCCGTGCGAGCCTTTGACCAAGGAAGCATCCAGCGGAATGACATCCATGAGACCGCGGAGGCCGAGCTTCTTCTTGGCAAGGAAACCCGCAATTTTCAGAAGGGGAAACTTGATCGCCGGATCGAGGAACAATTCCACCGGATCGTATCCCGGCTTCCGGTGGATATCGATACAGCGCGCAAAGTCCGGGGCCTTCGCGTCATCGTTCCAATAGTAGTAAGTAAACCAGGCATCCTCTTCAGAAATCGCGACAAAATCCCCTCCCCGTTCACGCCCCGCGCCCTCATCCCAGAGGCTGCTTCCTTCCCGAATTTCCTCCACCCCGGTAGTTCCGCAAACCACCTCGCGCACCTCGTCCGCGATGGAGGGATCATTGACATAAACATGCGCCACCTGATGGTCCGCCACCGCAAAGGCCCGGCAACCACCGCAGTCCAGAGTCTCCAGACCCAATTCATCCTTCACCTGGATCCAACCTTTTTCGCGGAAGATTCGATTAAGATGGATCGGGTTGCTGACTGGCGAAATTCCGTATTCAGAGAGAACCAGCACCTCGATCTCGCGAGCCTCGAAAAAAGCAATCAGGTCACAGGTCACCTCATCGATTGCAGAATACTCCGCAGCCATCTCCGCCGCTCCCGGTCCGTATTTTTGGAGTCCGTAGTCGAGATGCGGGAGGTAAACGAGATTAAGCTGTGGCTGCTCCTTTCCCTCAATCCACCGCGCACTTTCCGCGATCCACTTGGATGAATCTATGCCGGCTTTTGGTCCCCAAAAAGCCGGGAAGGGAAAAGGACCGAGGTCTGCCTTGATCTCCTCACGCATCCCCATCGGCTGGGTGTGAATGTCGAAAAACTTCCGCCCATCCGCAGGATAAAGTGGCCGCGGCGTAGCTGCAAAATCAGCGGAAGAATACATGTTATACCACCAGAACATCTTAGCACAGGTCACTCCGGCGGCCTCCCAGACCTTGTCACCATTCACCAGGTGATTGCTCTGCTTCCAAAACTTCACCTCAGCAGCCTCGCGGTCATACCAACCATTTCCCACGATGCCATGCTCACTCACCGGCTTCCCGGTGAGATAGGAGCTCTGCGCGGTGCAGGTCACCGCCGGGAACGCCGGTTTAAAACTCTGCGTTTCCGACTTCTCCGCCCACACTTTCAAGCGGGGCATCTCCTCCAGAACCGACTTCGTTAGCCCGACGACATTGAGAACGGCGACGCGTTTCATAAGTGATGAAGCGGGCTTACGCCGCCAAGGAGAGGGCTCGGGACTTTAGCTCTTCCGCACACTGCTCCCAGACAGCTTCGTCGATCTCATGAGCATCAATTCCAGTTCCGAGCGATTTTAAAAGAAGCACCGTCAACTCGCCGCCGAGGTGTTCTCGAAATTCCTCCAGCCCATTAAAAACGCGCCGTCGACCGCTGCCATCGCGCAATTCGAGGGCTTCATGCCAGAGCGGCAAATCAAGTGATTCGATCACCTTCAGAATCCGCTCGGCATCCGCCATGGGGAGCAATCCCACCTTCGCGGCGTAGAGTGAATCCAGAGCCACTCCCACCGAAACCGCTTCGCCGTGACTGAGTTCAAAATCGGTGAGCTGCTCCAGTTTGTGAGCCGCCCAATGACCGTAATCCAGCGGCCTGCTGCTCCCCAGCTCGAAGGGATCACCACCCAGCGCAATGTGCCGCGCATGATGGATCGCGGATCGTTGCACCGCCTCCTCCAGGACCGGCTCCTCGAGATTCCGGAGCGCGATAACATTCGCCTCCAGCCAGTTAAAGAAGGCCTCATCCTTCACCAAGGCGACCTTGACCGCTTCGATCAAGCCGGCCCGCCTGGTCAACTCCGGCTGGGTATGAAGGAAGAGGAAGTCATTGACCACGGCATACGGCACCGCGAAGGCCCCGATAAAATTCTTTTTCCCGAAAGCATTGATCCCATTCTTCACCCCCACGCCACTATCGTCCTGCGAGAGCGTGGTGGTGGGGAATCTCACCAATCTCACCCCTCGGTGGCCAGTCGCGGCGGCATAGCCGATAACGTCCAAAAAAGCCCCGCCACCGATGACCATGACGTAGGAATGTCGATCGATGTGATGATGCTCAATCGCGGCCATCGCGGACTGATAGACTCGGTCGTCCTTCTTTGCAGCCTCCGCACCGGGCAGCCACTCCACCCCCGCGAGCCGTAGACCGGGAATATCTGAAAAGTAGTCCTGAATGCTCCCCTCCAGGTTCGGAAAAAATTCCCGCAAGCCCTCCTCGATAAAAACGAGGGCCTTACTGTGGCCTCGCGTCTCCAAGAGACCGGACAGGAGGTCATTGTCCGGAGAAAAAGCTCCCCGGGTGAAACGGATGCGGTGACGAAAACTCACCTGTATGTCGAAATCCTCACCAGTCATTACTTCGGGGGGCATTGTTAGATGTTCTACGAAGAATTGCCACCGATTCTTAGAAGAGTATGCTCAATTCATGCCCAACGCCACCGGTCATCCTGCCAAATCCCTTCATGAGGGACGCTTCCTCTCGCTTCGTGAAATCGATGACTGGCAGTTCGCGACCCGCCCGAACGCCACCGGGGTGGTGGGGGTTTTCGCGACCACCACTGAAGGACAGGTCATTTTGATCGAGCAATTCCGCCACCCGATCCAGAAGCGGGTCCTGGAAATTTGTGCGGGACTCGTGGGGGATGAGGAGGAATTCTCCGATGAATCTCTGGCTGACTGCGCGCGGCGGGAACTCATTGAGGAGACCGGATACACTGCCGGATCGATGAAACCGCTCCTCACTTCCCCCACCTCGGCAGGCATGACTGATGAATACACCCACCTCTTTTTGGCGGAAAATTGCGTCAAAACCCATCCCGGCGGAGGAGTTGCCGGGGAAGATATTACCACTCACCTTGTCACTCTATCCGAGCTCCCAGCGTTTCTCACCAATGCCTCCTCCACAGAAATCGATATCGATTTTAAGATCCACGCCTGTCTCGGAGCCATTTCGGTTCAAAAAACTGTATGACTTGCCCCAAACAACCGTAATCTAATTCACACGATGAAGCATTTCTTCGCCAACTTTTCCACCGTCCTCGCCACCGCGATCCTTCCTGCGGCGGAACTGCCGGACGTCATTGACTTTAACGATCACGTGCAGCCTATTCTCTCGGAGAATTGCTACCACTGCCACGGACCGGATTCCTCGACCCGCGAGCCATCGAAGGCGCACCTGCGCCTCGATCGGGAAGAGTATGCCTTCCTCCCGCGCGCGAATGGCGAACCAACGATCATCAAGGGCGATCCCGACCGCTCGGAACTCATTGCCCGGATCATTTCCAAGGATCCCGATGAGGTCATGCCGACCCCGAAATCGCACAAAAAACCTCTCAAGGATTACGAAGTCGCCATCCTCAAAAAATGGATCAAACAGGGGGCGCCCTACGAAGAGCATTGGTCCTTCATCCCACCAGCCAAACCCGCCGTTCCAGAAGGGGCCTGGGGCGTCAATGCTGTCGATAAATTTATTGGACGGAAACATCTCGCGAAAAACCTGGAAGCCAACAAACCCGAGGAAGCGGGCCGACTTTACCGTCGTCTCAGCTTCGATATCACCGGCCTCCCACCGAAGCCGGAGGACGTAGATGCTTTTCGCGAAGCCGCCTCCAAGGACCTCCCCGCCGCAGTGAAAGCTGCCGTCGATCAACTTGTCACCACTGATGGCTACGCCGAGCACTTTGCCCGTCACTGGCTGGATGCCGCCCGCTACGCCGATACCCACGGCATCCATATCGATAACTATCGCTCAATCTGGCCCTACCGCGACTGGGTCATCGAGGCCTTCCGAAAGAACATGCCCTTTGATGACTTCACCATCGCGCAGATCGCCGGTGACCTCCTCCCGAACCGCACTCTGGAAGATCAGATCGCGACCGGCTTTAACCGCTGCCTCCCAACCACTGGCGAAGGCGGCGCGATTGCTGAGGAGTATGAGTCCATCTATGCCACCGAGCGCACTGAGACCACCTCGGCCGTTTGGCTCGGCCTGACCACTGGCTGCGCGGCCTGCCACGATCATAAATTCGACCCAATTTCTCAAAAGGACTTCTACACCATGACAGCCTTCTTCCGGAACACTACGATGAAGGCTATGGACAAAAATAACGCGAGTCATCCGCCCAATGTCTTCGCGCCCCGACCCGACGACCGTCCTCGCTGGAACGAACTCAGTAAAAAAATTGCGGCGGTTGAGAAATCCATCAAGGCACGTCGAAAGGATGCCGAAAAGGATTACCACCAGTGGATGACCGCGCAAGGCACCACACCGATTGAGGACGCCATAAATGATCCTGATGTCTTCCTCCCGCTGGCCGTCACAGACGGCAAAATCAGCGGAACAGTGAACGGTGAGGAAAAGACCTGGGAATTTAAAGGATCCACCAAATCTACAAAGGACTACGGCGACATCACCCGCGTCTCCGGGATCAATGTCGACCTCGGAAATACGGCGATTTTCGATGCGCGTGACCAGGTCACCTTTGGCGGCTACCTCTTTGTCGATGGTAACTCGACCGGCCCCATCATTTCCCGGATGAATGAGAGTAATGCCCACCGCGGCTGGGACCTCTGGCTGGAGGGCGGTCGTCTGGCCTCCCACATCGTGGATAGCTGGCCGGCCAAGGCCATCAAGGCGGCTACCAAATCCCCTCTCCCGCGCAAGCGCTGGCACCATATCATGGTGACCTATGACGGCACAGCTGCCCCGGAGAAGAGCCTGACCATCTATGTGAACGGCAAGGCCCAATCCATCAAATACTCTCAGAAAGGCCCTGTCGGATCCATCCTCACGGACGCCCCGACCCGTCTCGGAGCGCGTCACCCGGACAATCGACTAAAAGGACAGGCCTTCCTGCACAGCTTCCAGTTTTATAAACGCAAGCTCACCCCATCCGAGGTTCAGATCGCCGCTAAAAAGACCAATATCAACCAGCTCCTCGCCATCGAAATCGATCAGCGTAACAAACAACAGAACGGAGCCATCTTTGATTATTACATCAACAAGATTGATCAGCCTACGAAGGAACTCATTACTCAAAAGCGCCCTTTGGTCGCTGCCCAAAATAAGCTCCGCAGCAAGGGTGCGGTCACCTTGGTCATGGAAGAAAAAAAGGGGGAAGCCTTCGCCCACATCCTGGAGCGCGGTGAATACAACCTGAAAGAGGAAAAGGTCGCTGCTGCCATCCCGGAGCTCTTTCAGGAGCCCGGAGATGACAAGCCGAAGAACCGGCTTGATCTCGCAAAATGGCTCGTCTCGGAAAAGAACCCCCTCACCGCCCGCGTTACCGTAAACCGGATTTGGTATTACTTCTTTGGTCGCGGCCTCGTGGAGACCACCGAGGACTTCGGCATCATGGGCGGCCGCCCCAGCCATCCGGAGTTGCTTGATTACCTCGCCGTCGAATTCATGGAAAACGACTGGGATATGCACCACATTATCCGCCTTATTACCAATTCCGCCACTTACCAGCAGTCCGGATTAGTCACCTCTGCGAACCGGGAAAAAGATCCTACCAACATACTTCTCTGGCGCACGCCGCGTCATCGTCTGGAGGCAGAACAATTGCGTGACATGTCCCTCGCCGCCAGTGGACTACTCGTCGATCGTATTGGCGGGCCACCGGTGAAGCCTTACCAGCCGAAAGGGATTTGGGAGGCCGTGGCCATGAAACAGTCCAACACCAGACACTATAAGGAGGATCGTGGCCAGGGGCTCTATCGCCGCTCGATCTACACCTTCTTGAAACGCTCTGCTGCTCCACCAAATATGGAGATCTTAAATGCTCCGACCCGCGAGGTCTTTTGTGTCCGACGCGACCGGACAAACACTCCGCTACAGGCTTTTGTCACCCTCAATGACACCCAGTTTATCGAGGCCGCGCGCGCCCTCGCGACCCACGCCCTAAAAGAGCAGCAAGGCTTTGTAGATCGCCTCGCTCACATTACCCGTGCCTTTATGGGGCGCAGCTTCGATATCGAGGAGCAGGAGACTGTCAAAAAAGCCCTGACCCATCACTTAAAGCGCTACGAGGAGAGTCCCGATCTTGCCGGAAAACTGATCACGGTCGGAAATTCAAAGCCCGACACCTCCATTCCAAAGCACGAGCTTGCCGCCTGGACGCTTATTGCCTCCCAAATCTTCAACCTCGACGAAACCCTCACCAAGTAAGTCATGAACACCCTCTCAGATTTTAACGCTGCCATCTCCCGCCGCCAATTCTTCCGCAAGAATGGAACTGGCCTTGGCGCAGCTTCACTGGCGACCCTACTCCCCGGCACTCTCAGCGGGCTTTCGAATACCGGTGAATCAGTCCCGCATGAGCTTCAGAAGCTCGCCCCGAAGGCGAAGCGCGTGATCTACCTCTCCATGCTCGGCGCACCCAGCCAACTCGATATACTCGACTACAAGCCGGGCCTGCAGGAACAATTCGGCAAGGACCTCACCGAGTATCTTAAAAAACAGGGCCAGCGCCTCACCGGGATGACTTCCGGCCAGAAGAAGAAACCGCTCGCCCCTTCATCCTTCAAGTTCGATCAACACGGCAAGTCCGGTGCCTGGGTTTCCGAACTCCTCCCCTACACCGCCAAAATGGTGGATGACATCGCCATCGTGAAATCGATGCACACCGAGGCCATCAACCACGAGCCAGCCAACCAGCTCTGCTACACCGGGAGCCAGCAAAATGGCAAACCGTCCATCGGTTCCTGGCTCGCCTACGGTTTAGGATCCAGCAATGAGGACCTTCCAAATTTCGTCGTCCTCCATGCCCAACACACCGGACCGGGCAATGTCCAAGCGATCTCATCCCGACTCTGGGGAGCGGGATTCCTTCCTGGCAAGTATGCCGGAGTCGCTCTTCGCTCAAAGGGAGATCCCGTCCTTTACCTAAAGGATGCGCCGGGCATCGATCGCGATCTCCGCCGCCACATGCTCGATAGCCTGAATACCCTGAATCAAAAAGCCTACGAGCTGGTCGGAAATGCTGAAACCCAAACTCGTATCCAGCAATACGAGATGTCCTTTCGCATGCAGGCCTCGGTTCCCGAGCTCACCGACATGAAGACCGAGTCCGATAAGACATACGAAATGTATGGCCCGCAGTCGAAGACGCCAGGATCCTTTGCCAGCTCTTGCATGCTCGCACGTCGTATGATGGAGCGCGGCGTGCAGTTCGTGCAGATCTTCCACCGTGGCTGGGACCAGCACGGCAATCTTCCCAGAGACATCAAGCCGCAGTGCAAGGACATCGACCAGCCGGCCTGGGCTCTCATTCAAGACCTAAAGCAGCGCGGCATGCTCGATGACACCCTCGTCGTCTGGGGCGGTGAATTCGGCCGCACTGTTTACAGCCAGGGCGCCCTCACCCGGAGCAAATACGGCCGCGACCACCACCCACGCGCTTTCTCAATGTGGATGGCCGGCGGCGGAATCAAGGGCGGACAAGTCTATGGCGAGACCGATGACTTCGGCTTCAATATCACCAAGGACCCCGTCCACATCAGTGATCTCCACGCCACCATCCTCCACCAGCTTGGCATCGATCAACACAAGCTCACCTTCAAATATCAAGGCCTCGACCAAAAGCTCACTGGAGTCGAACCGCGAAAAGTGATCAAGGGCCTGATCGGTTAGCGGAACCGAGAGGATGATGGAGTAGAATCGCAGCCTTCTGCCCTGCGACAATCCACTCCAGCAACCTACTAAAAAACCGCTTTCAGAATCAGCCCCGATCATGATGATCCGAGTTGATTCTGAAAGCGGTGAAGTCCTAGGAAAAAGTAGAACGCTTTTTCCGGTCTAATTAGCCCCCAATCTGGGTGCTACCCTGGAGAGTCGCTCCCTCTTCCATGCTGAGGGTCTTGGTTTTGATATCACCCTTGAGGTAAGACTTTTCCTTCAGCTCGCAGCGGTCGGAACTGATGGTGCCTTCGACGCGACCATAGAGCTTCACTTCTCCGGCCTTGACATCACCCTTGATGTTGGCGTTCTCGGCGATGGTGACCTTGCCCTTATCGGAGCTAATTTCACCATCGATCTTGCCATCGATGATCATGTCATTGGAGAACTTAATGGAACCGCTGATTTCGATTCCCTGGGTGAGCACATTCGTAGCGTTTGCCATAACTGGCGGGAGTCCAGCAGCTTTGTTTCAGGGTGGCAATGCCGTTTTTCAGATGCGGGAAACCTTTTGACAATTGTCCCCTCCTCCACGACGACTCCGGAGTGAGTTTTGCAAGGGAATTTGACCAGCTGATGCAGGAGCCGACGCCGCTAATGCGTCGCTTTCGTCGGCTGATCCAGCCATGTGACGACAACCAGCTGGAAAGCATGGCTCGGCAAAGCCAGACGCTGACCCGCCGGAACTTTGGCCGCACTATGCGCCTCTTTGCCCCGCTCTACCTTTCCAACGAATGCGTTAATAACTGCCAGTATTGCGGATTTTCCCGAGATAACCCCATCCTCCGCACTACTCTGACCGTGCCGCAGGTGGTAGCTGAGGCCAAACATCTCTATGATCTCGGTTTCCGGAACATCCTGCTGGTGGCGGGCGAGCACCCGAAGTTCGTCTCGGACGGCTACCTTCAAAAGTGCATCGATGCGCTCAAGGAGATGATCCCGACGATCGGGATCGAGGTCGGGCCGATGGAGGACGAGCAATACGGCGAACTAGTGGACCACGGAGCCGAGGGACTCATTGTCTATCAAGAGACCTACCACCAAGAGACCTATGAAGTGCTCCACACCGCAGGGCCTAAGAAGAAATTCCACTGGCGGCTGGATTGCCCGGAGCGGGCTTACGCGGGCGGCTTTCGCCGGATTGGAATCGGCGCCCTCTTCGGCCTGGCGGACTGGCAGCATGAGGCGATCTCGCTGGCAACGCATCTCGATTACCTCATGCGACATTGCTGGAAGGCGAGCTTCAGCATCGCCTTTCCGCGAATGAGACCTCATGCGGGGAATTATCAATACTCACCAGATCCTACCCTATCGCTGACTGATCGAAGTCTGGTCCAGCTCATCGCTGCCTTCCGAATGTGTTTCCCGCAGGTGGGCATCGTGCTCTCCACCCGCGAGCCGGCGGACCTGCGTGACTCACTCTTCCCGCTGGGAATCACCCACATCTCGGCAGGCTCGCAGACTGATCCCGGCGGCTACACCGGAGCAGGCACGAATGATCTACACCTCACGGTGAAAGGACGCCGGGTGGAGTTAGAAGAGACCGAGAACGAAAGCTGTGACCGCGCGACCGGGCAATTCGAGATCGACGACAAGCGCCCGGTCGGTGAGATCGCCGACCTCCTTCAAAAGCAGGGATTCGATCCAGTGTGGAAGGACTGGGACCCCGCCATCCTCGCTCACTCATGAAACTGACGATCAATGGAAATGGCCGCGAGGTCGCTGATGACACTGACATCACCGCGTTGCTCGATATACTCGGACTCGCCGGGAAACCGGTGGTCATTGAACTCAATGAAACCGCAATTTCGCCTTCGGAGTTTTCCACGACAGCACTCAGCGATGGAGATCAGCTGGAGGTGATCACAATCGCGGCAGGCGGCTGAAGTCACTCGGTGAATCCGCCGCCACCGGGAGTCAGGATACGGAGCCGGTCATGCGGACCAACCTCGAAGGAGGTAATTCCCGGGAGGTCTTCCCAATCCGTTTCGCCGCTTCGAAGAAGTTGCTGTCGGCCTGGTGTGCCGTTGAGATTTGGAGCAATGAGCCGACGCTGGGTGAGGAGTGAGACCGTCATCTCCTCCAAAAATTCCACTTCACGAATCAGCCCGTCTCCGCCGTGGAATTTTCCGCCGCCGCCGGAGCCCTTTCGGATGCCGAACTCACGCACGCGCACAGGATATCGCTCTTCCAGAATCTCGACATCAGTGACGGCGGTATTGCTCATATGGACATGGCAGCCGCTGCGTCCGTGCCAATGAGGTCCCGCTCCAGCACCGCCGCCGAGGGTTTCGTAGAAGCCGAAGCGTTCATTTCCGAAGAGGAAGTTATTCATCGTCCCCTGCCCGTTCGCCTGCAAACCGAGCGCAGTGAGGAGGACATCGACGACCCGTTGACTGGTCTCCACGTTCCCCCCTACGACCGCCGGACAGGTCTGCGGATTAGTGGTGAGGGGCGGATTAAGAATCCCCTCCTCCGTGATAATTTCCACCTGATCAAGGAGGCCCTCATTGAGCGGGAGGTCGTCATTGACCCACAGGCGGAGCGCATAGAGAACCGCGCTGCGAACGATAGCCGGAGTGGCATTCAAGTTGCCGGGATGTGTCGGCGCGCTGCCGGAGAAATCGACGACGAGACGATCTTTTAAAATGAGGCTGACTTGAATGACGGACCCGTCGTCCAGCTGGTCGCGCGCGGAGGATTCCGGAAAATCGTGCAGGGAGTCGCGAAAGATTTTCGCACTACGCCGGTAGAGACTTTCCATATGTGAGACGGCGGACAGGCCGATTTTTTGGAGGGCCGCAACGCCATGTTGATTCGCCGCGAGTTGGGCCGAGAGGTCAGCGATGTTATCACCCGGAGCACGGGAATCGCCGAAGAAGGCACGATCAATTTCACCCGAATCAGTGGGTGGAATGACGATTCCTTCCTCGGCCAAAACGCGCGCATCCGGAGGCATCGACCCGGGCGTGCGACCACCAATTTCAGCATGGTGCGCACGATTTGCCACGAAGCCGATGAGGGCATCATTGGTAAAAACCGGGCTGATCACAGTGACATCCGGAAGGTGCGATCCTCCGAAAGCGGGGTGATTCACCACGATGGATTCGCCCAGCCTCCAGCGGTGGGACTCCCCCACCCTCCGGACGCAGAGTCCGAGCGCGCCGAGGTGCACCGGGATATGGGGTGCATTTACCACCAACCGTCCCTGCGGATCGAGGAGGGCGCAGGAGTAGTCCAGGCGCTCCTTAATATTCGTGGAGAGCGCGGTGCGGCGGAGGAGTTCGCCCATCTCATTGACAATGCCCTCGAAGCGGCGGCGGAAGAGCTCTTCCTGAATGACTGCCGGAGCGGACAATGACGATCCCGATTTCTCTTCGAGGGTGAGCTTGATGGAACCAGCCGAACCATGATGAACCCGCCAGCCGCGCTCCAGGCAGAGGGTGGAGAAGCCATCCTGCAGGATTCGGTCGGTCTCAATCAGGGCATCCGGTGTGAAGATCTCTGCTGGGATTTCTTGTGCGCTGCCGGTCAATTCCACCCGCAGGGTGACCCACTCGAGTTCACGGGCGGGAGGGCGTGGGTAGCCGTAGAGTTTTTGATAGCGATTCTCGAAGGCTTCGATGAGTTCAGCCGCTGTAAGGTCCGGCGTAGCCTCGATCTCGAGGCTGGTATCCTGTCCGCGTAGTCGCAGTTCGTGAAGACAGCGATGAATCTGCTTTCCTCCGGCCAATTCCGACACGATTGACGGGACCTCATTGACCAACGGTCCGAGAATCTGACGAGTGCGAAGCTCACGGTCACCGGCTTGATGGAGGCCCCAGGCACTCAGCAATCCAGCATCCGCCGGAATGAGCACAGTGGTGATTCCGAGTTCGCGGGCGAGGGCGCAGGCATGTTGTGGACCGGCACCACCGAAGGCGATCAAGGCGTGGTCCCGACAGTCATAACCTTCGCGAGTGGAGACCTGTCGGAGAGCCTCCGCCATGTGCTCAATGGCGATTTGGCGGAGCCCGAGAAGAAGCTCATCCCGGTCCACCTCTCCTTCGATCTCAGCAATGAGTTCCGCTAGGCGGGCTTCGGAAGCCTCCAGGTCCAGTGGAATGCCTGCCTTCGCTGGATCCATATAATTTAGGAGGAGATTAACATCGGTAACGGTGAGCGGCCCGCCTTGTCCATAACAAGCAGGACCGGGCGTGGAGCCGGCACTTTCCGGGCCGACCTCAAGGCCGCCGTTTCGCCAACGACAAATCGAGCCCCCGCCAGCCGCGACGGTTTCGATTTTCACAGCAGGAGCCAGCACTTTCACCGGGCCGATTTCCTGTTCATAGCGGTAGCCCGGTTCTCCGGAGATGCGCGCGACATCCGTGCTGGTGCCACCCATATCAAAGGTGAGGACATCGTTAAGACCAGCGGCTTTTGCGAGCGCAGCCGCACCAGCGATGCCTCCGGCGGGACCACTGAGGAGTGAATCGATGGGACGGAAGTCTTCGCTGGATTTCAATTGTCCCGCACTGGTCATCAACGAGATCGGAACGCCGGGAAGGGAGGATTGAAGACCGGACAGAAAACCACCCATGATGGGAGTGAGGTAGGCATTGGCCACCGTCGTCTCCATCCGCGGCCAGAGGCGAATGACCGGCGCAATTTCATGGGAGACGCTGGGATAAGCAATGCCGTGGGCGGCCAAAAGTTCCGCG
>CALBVA010000237.1 GCA_937969125.1 uncultured Verrucomicrobiales bacterium
GAATCCAACGCGATCCGGGTGAGCCTCTGCGCCTCTTCTTTTGATTTCTCCAGTCCGAGAATCGCCGGATAAGTCGCCTTATCGACCGCCTCGTCCTTGCCCACCGTCTTGCCCATTTTTTCGGTAGAGCTAGTGACATCCAGGATGTCGTCGATCACCTGAAAGGCGAGGCCGAGATGATAGCCAAAGTCAGTCAGTGCCTGCAGCTCAGCCGCACTGGCATTGGCGCTCATTCCCCCGAGGCGCAGCGAGGTGGTCAGCAGTGCTGCCGTTTTATTCTCGTGGATTTGGATCAATTGATCCTGAGTCAGGTCTCTCCCTTCCCCTTCCAGATCCAGGACCTGGCCTCCGATCAACTTTCTCGAGCCACCGCAGACTGCGAACTCGAGAAGGATGTCCTTCAGCGAATAATTCTCATTCACCGGGGTCTCCGCCAGGATGATGAAGGCCTCCGTCAGGAGGGCGTCGCCAATGAGGACCGCCATTCCCTCACCGTAAACCTTATGAGAAGTCGGACGGCCCCGGCGCAGATCATCGTCATCCATGGCTGGTAGATCATCGTGGACCAGCGAATAAGTGTGCATGATCTCGACCGCACAAGCCGGAGCGAGAGCATCCGTGGCCAGCCCTCCACAAGCTTCTGCCGCCGCTAAAGTCAGAATGGGGCGAAGGCGCTTTCCTCCGGCAAAGACCGAGTAGCGCATCCCTTCATGCACTGTCGTGGGCTGATCGGTGGCGGCGGGAAGAAATTTTTCGAGAGCGGAATCGACGAGCGCCTGCTGGCTCGTGAGGTAGTCTTTAAGGTCTGACACGGGCGGGACGTTAGAGGAAAGAGGTGGAATTGAAAACCGACATTATACGGTCATCACCCGGCTTCATTTTGCGGCTTCCACGCCAGCTTCAAGGAGATGATAGGCATCTGCCGGAAGGGACGATTTTTTTAAGAAAACGAGATCTTCTTGAGCTTTTTTGAGATTACCCATCAGTAAGTTAGCGAAACCGCGGTCGGAAATGAGCGTCAAATCTGGTCGGTCTTTATTGATCCGTGGTGTGAGCTCATTGAGGGCGGCTTGGAGATCGGTATTCGCCTGTTCCAGCTGTTTGAGATGACGGTGGGCGCGGGCACGGCGAATGAGCCAGGATGACCTGAAGCGGGAATCGGCGAGCTCTTTCTCGATGATGGGTAAAGCCTCGCTGGTCTTACCTACGGTCAATGCAGCATCGATCCACTGGTTCCGAAGTACGACACTTCCCGTACGTTTCCAGGCATCTTTGAGAACGTCCGCCGCTTCCGGATGAGCGCCGATCTTACGAAGCATCCGCGCGTGAAAGAGATCTACCGAAGCATCATGTTCAGGGTAAATCCGGTCAATAGCCAGAGAGAAGACGCGCGCGTGGTGGTATTCACCCAATGCCTCAAAGACCCGTGCCGCAAGGAAGTAGGCTTCCAATTGTGCCGGCCCCCTGGAAACGGTCTTGAGATGGGCGTTTGCTCGCTGCAGTGCTTCGTCATTTTTACCCGATTCGAGCAAAAGGGGAATGAGAGCTACGGTCGCCGATCGGTGGGAGGGTTTGATTTTCAGGGCCTCACGGAGATCGGTAATGGCTTTCTCCGGCTTCCGGAGTGCCCGGTATTCAACGGCGCGATCATGATAAAGATCAGCAGTTGGTGCTTTGGCGATCTTCGCACTCAGGGCCTTGACCGTTCCCTCGACATCATGATGAGCAAGAGCACCTGAGGTAATCAGGCACAGCAAAGCGAGCAGACGCGCAGTCATCGATCTAAGGGTAAATTACTTCCCGAGGAGCAGGACCGGATGAAGGGTAAAGTCCGTGCTACCGAGATTGGCATTGTGACCTTCGATCGCGAGGACGTTCTTCTCACCGGTCTTCAGGATCTTCGCAACGTCACGCAGGGTAAAGAGTTCGAAGTTCCCATTCGCCTCGTGGGGTGTGAAGTCCTCGGCGGTGGCGCCTTGTTCATGATCGACTCCTTTCCGAAGGACCTCGTGGCCGTTCAGGTAGGCAATGAAGGCATCATCATAAGAGATGGAAAGGGAGAGCTTGGTCAGATCGGCATCTTTTGGAAGGTCAAACTCGCGGCGGATGTAGAGCACCTTGTATTTGTTTCGCATATCGAGCTCAGTCGCATCGTCGCGATCTCCGTAGCCGAAGCCGGCGGTCCCGGTCTTCCACTTTGAGACATCATAGCCGGGAGCGGCCCAGGCATTGATCTCACCGGCAGGATGGGAACCACCGAGGTAGGACCACTGGGAGTTTTTCTTAATGAGCCGGGTGGCATTGGGAAGAACAGGCTTTTTCACGGCGGATTTTTTGGCCTGTCGTTTGTAAGGCTCTGGTGTCCAGGGTGCCAAGATGGGGGTGTGAGTGACCGTCCCGCTCTTATGGATGGCGAAGGTATCCCGGACATCGCCGTGAAGGTTAATCATCTCGGCAATGAGGGTGTCACCGGAGACTGAGATGAGGCAGGAGCCATTTTCCACGATAATGCGCTTCATAATGGGGCAGGTGCCCTTACGGCTCACCCCGGTTCCACCATGGCCGGTCACCACGGCGACGGTGCCATTGTTGGGATGCAGGCCCTCGCTCTTCCGGTAAGCACCATCGCCTGAGGGATCGCCATCACCGTCGTCCAGGACCACGCCCTCGGCCACGGTGGGAGTGTGGTAGGCACCATCAATGAGCATGGAGCGCTCGTAGATGTGAGAGTGGCCGTTGAAGAAGATATCGACTCCGCCGCTTTCCAGAATCGGCATGATGTATTCACGCATTTCAATGAGCTGGCGCTCTCTATCCGAATCATGCGAACCCTTGGTGTAAGGAGGGTGGTGGAAGAAGGCGACGACGAAGTCAGCCTTGGTCTTTTCCAGGTCGGCCTTCAGCCACTGAGCCATCTCACCGGTGGGGCGGCGATCGAGGTCATGCGAATCGAGACAGATGAAGTGGACTTTTCCGTAATCGAATGAGTAGTAGGCTTCTTTGCCAGATGGGGTGCCGCCCGCCTCAGCTGCGGTGGGGCAGATGTAGGCATCATAATACGGCCCGATCCCTGAGGCACCCTTTGAGGTGCGACCTTCGTGATTTCCCATGGATGCCCAGCAGACGGTGTTTCTCAGGGTGGGGGCATACATTTTAAAGAAGCGATCCTGGAATTCCTTATTAGTGCCGGAACCGTAGGCCATATCGCCGACGTGGAGGTAGAGATCGAGATCGCGATTCCGCATTTTGGTGTGCTTGATCATCGCGTCATGGACCTGGGCCTGGGCACGGCCTCCGGTGCCTGAGTCACCAACCACCCAGAAGTAAACGGGGGCATCGGTCCCGGGAACGGGGTGGGTCTTGAAACGATAGGAGCCATTGGCCGGAGTGAGGCGCTGCTCGCCATCATGGATCGCATAAAAGTAGGTGGTATCCGGCTTTAGCCCGGAGATGGTGGCTTCATACTGGTGGGTATTGACCGGGGCGTCTTTAAAGATGGGATTCTCTCCGCCGGCCGAGGGATGCAGGCGGGTAAGGATGGCGGAGGAGGGGACTTCACTGGAAAGTTCGCTGGAAGCCGGGCCAAAGGTTACGCGAGGCTTCGTGGTGGTACCGGTGCGCCAGACGATGCGGATGGAATCATGAGTGGCCAGCTGGAGATAGGGCTCGCGCATGAAACTGTAAGACTCGGCAGCTGTGGCTGGAACGAGGCAGGCGAAGGCGAGAAGCAGGGCCCTAAAGGTGGTTGGAAAATTCATGGGAATAGAATGGCGGAAACTTGGGGAGGAAGCTTCGGATAATCTGAGAAAACCGCAACTCGATTGTGAGTTTGACGAGAGGGGAGGGCGGGGAGTATTCAAGAGGTCCTATGAAACCAATCTCTCTTCTGGCAGTCCTGACCGGGCTGATGTGCCTGAGTTCCTGCTCATTGCTGCGATCCGCAACACAGCTGCCAATCCGAACCCTGCAGGGCCTGGGACGGGGCGCGGGATTCGGAATCGAGCAAACCGAGCCGGCTCCGGAATCTCAGGATGTGAAAGAGGAAAAGCCGGTCTTCATTCACCAGCGGTAACGCCGAAGAGGCGCATCGCCATGCCGAGATCGGTGCTATTGGGCCCGGTATTATGTAGACTGACGCCGAGGTGGACCGGGACTCCGGCCTTCAGCCTAAGATTCCTGATTACGGCGTATTGCAGGGCATCCTCGGTGTAAATATTATGAGGCCCAACTCTCGAACTAGATGAGGTGGTCTTCCAGTTCTCAGCATCGTCATCGGCGGAAACATTGATGCGGGCGACTTCCTGCCCATCCAGGTAGATGATGGCACCATCATCAAAAATGCCCTCAACGCCAAGTTCGCGAAGGTCTAACTCCGGCGTGAAAGTGGTGCGCAGGTAGGCACTGTGGCGAGCACCCTTGGGAGGGGAAAAATCCCGGGATTCGCCCAAAGGAGTGGTAATCTGGAGGCTGTCAATGATGCCGTATCCGATCGGAGCGGGGCCGGCTTTTTTAAAGGCGGGGCCATTATAGATCGTGGAAACCATCCAGGTTCTGAAGAAATCTCGATTCTTTGAAGCGGGATCGATGGGTTGGCCGGCCTGATCGAGAAGAAGGAGGGATTCCCAGGCAGCATCAGCGGGTAGGACCTCCAGTTCGGGTTGCAGAGGATTGGTGGAATCATCCACACGGATTTCGAATTCGCCAGGCTTTCCCCCCTCATAATCAACCGCGATATAATAAGCCTGACCTGCCACGGCCTTAAACTCGACCCGGGCACCAGTGGATAGAGGCTCGGTCTTCTTCCGGCTGATACAGGGTGAGGCGCAGTCATCGAAACGATGCACGAGAATGACATCCTTCACCGAGGCGCCGGTGTAGAGAGCGAGGACAATATCCGCCGTTTCCGAGGAAACCGTCACCACAAAGCGGCGGGTAGTGACGGCGGTGATCTGATACCAGACAGAACCCTTGACCACTGCGCCGGCATGGCGTGGCTCACCCGGCTCGTGATCAGCCTTGATAGAGCCCTGCTGGCTGATCAATGAACCCTTCTCGATGATGGGTCGTTCGCCACTCAGCTTGGCTGCTTGGGAAAAGTGGTCATTCGGAATGAGCTGCGCCATGAGACCGGAAGTGAGAACGGTTGAAAGGAGAGCCAATAGTGCGGGCAAGTGGTTCACTCTCATGGGTTAGGCGAGGCAGAGCTTGATTGTCAATCTTGCCGGATTAATGGAAGCTGTGAGCCGGTTTCCTGGAGCGCAGTTTTTAGGGCGGGCAGGAGGCGCTCCATTTCGCGCGTCTTTACGATCGAAAGCTCCTTGGTCTCCCCCGGATCCTTATCGAGGTTGTAAAGTTCGAAACGATTGGTTTCATAGAAATGAATGAGCTTCCAGGGACCCTTGCGAAGGGCACTGCCCGGGGTCCAGGCGGAGCCATGATAGTGCGGGAAGTGCCAAAGCAGGGTGCGGTCGGAGAGGGCGGGGGAATTTGAAAAAAGATCAATGCCATCGAATGCGACAGACGGGGCAGGGAGGCCGGCAAGCGCAAGGAGGGTGGGGAAGAGATCGGTTTGGCTAGTGACGGTCTGATCAATGCCCGCCTCCTTCCCGGGGATACGAATGATTAGTGGTACACGGATTCCTCCCTCATACAGCCAACCTTTGCCCGCACGGAGCGGGTGATTCGAAGTGGGGCAGGGGAATCGAGCCGTGGAAAGGCCACCATTGTCAGAGGTGAAGACGATGATGGTGTCATTCTCCAGTCCCAGAGTCCGTAGCTTCGCGAGGACCTGGCCCACAGACCAATCGATGGTGTGAACCATGCTGGCATACTGCGGGGAACCCTGGCGGCGGCGTGTTTGTGCCTCGCCTGCGGAACCCTCGCGATCAGGTTCCGGCCCGGGGGGAAGTGAGGCGGCCTTCCTTCTGTAATAAGGAAGGAATTCCTCCTCTGCTATGACCGGGGTGTGAACATCAAAGTACGAAAGGTATAAGAATTGTGGGCGGTCCTTGTTCGCCATGAGAAAGTCATTGGCAGCTTCGGTAATCTCCCGAGTCAGGTGGGTCCGTCCGCTCACTCCAGTGGTTTTTTTCCGGGGAGGCTGGCCCTTGTCAGGATTCCGGTGAGGATTGAAGTAAGTCTGAAAGCCCTGCTCTACCGGAGTAAAACCCTCACCACCAAGGTGCCATTTGCCGGCATAAAAGGAGGCATATCCCTGATCACGAAAAGCCTCACCAATCGTCATGTGCTCCAGAGGCAGGGCGTGAAGGTCCGTCGGAGTCTTGAGCTTTTTCCCCTGATCCCCGGCTCCGGGAATCCAGTCAGTGATGCCGATGCGGGAAGGATGCAGGCCGGTGAGCAATGCGGCCCGGCTCGGGGAACAGACAGAGGATGCTGAGTAGGCACTGATGAAACGAGTTCCTTCGGCGGCGAGCCGGTCGATGTGAGGAGTTTCGTAAAAACTTGAACCGTAGCAGGAGAGATCCCGGGCGCCGAGGTCATCGACGAGGAAAACAATGATGTTGGGCTTCTCTCGGGCGATTGCCGGGAAGAGGGATAAATTGAGCACCAGAAGGAACCATTTCATTCATGAAACGTGTCAGAAGAGGAGGGGGATTGGGAGTATTACTCTTAGTTTTGCCATTGAAACCCCTTGCCACTGGGTGCTTGATGTCACCTTTAAAGGAACCCTGCCAGCCAAACGCCGCGAAACCCATCCTCGATGAAGACTACCGCGAACAACTTCTCTCCCTAGTTTGATCACCCTGACCTTTTACATCAAAGATTGACGTTGCAATATCACTTGAGCAGGTGTTCCATTTACTGTTTATGAAAACAGCTCTTCTGTTTCTAGTTTTAGTAAGTCCGATTTCGGCTTTACCCAACGCGATTTTTGGAGCGCTTGCGCAGAACGAGAGTCCTCTTGATGGGCGAGATCTCACGGAGACTTTCATGGGAGCTGCGGTGTGGAATGGTTCGGAACCTTTGCCCGGAGACTGGGAAGAGGAGGCGGGAGTTGCCACAACTCGAGCAACTTATTTGATGGCGCGGCCAAAAGTCTTTGGGGTCGATGCCCTTTTTGTGCGAGCCCTTCATCGGGAGGAAGGCTTAGAAGAGTTACAGATTACTTTCGCGGATGCGGGCTCTTTCTTTGGTTATTTAGATCGCAGCAAGCCCTCCGGAATGAGCGATGAGGAGGCGATGCAGGAGCTGAGAAAGAGGCTGGAAGTGAAGAGAAATGAATTCACGACTTTGTATAATGAGACCTCTGAGGCACTGCTTAGCAGCTTGGGTAAGATTGACCGGAAGCCGAAACAGTCGAAACGCGGACGCATGCGCGATTTACGAGCTGACTTTAGCGAGTATCGGGATAAATCATCTGGCCTGACGATTCGCCTCCTGCAGGCGACTGATCGTTTGATCCGGGTGAGTATTTCTAAGGGTGAGGTGAAGACGAAAAGTTGGCTTGATATCACGCAAGAAAAGCTTGGGGCGCGGGAGCGACTGGGGCTTCTGGAGAAAAATGTCTCTAAAAACGAGCATGGAGATCTGATTTTGGACGGGGTGTCAGTCGTTCCTCAAGGGTTCCGACCTTATTGCGGCCTAAATACGTTGGTGATGGTGGCGCGCTATATGGGATTACATCTTGATGAGGATTGGTTGGCGGTGGCTGGGAAGTTTCAGAATACGGGGTCTTCTGCTGGGTCGGATATGCTCGGGCTTTATAGTTCGGTGGCAAAGGAAGCTCGTTTCAATTTAGACCGTAAGAGTCGTTACGATCATGCTACGGTCCGCCGGTCACTTCGTGCGGGGATGCCTGTGATTGTTTGGCGGCGTTGGGATCAGGCACGTGATCGACTTCATAGTCGAATTTCGAGCGAGGTTCAGCGAGGGGGCGAAAGTCGCTTTGAACGCCCTGATGAGGATGCTTTGCCCTCGAAAAAGAAGCGCTCGCCACTTCATGCCTCAGTCATCATCGGCTTTAACGATGAACGCAAAGAGGTGATCTTCCTCGAAAGTTGGGAGGAGAATGCTGTTCCGAGAAGGATGCCGGTAAGTGAGATGGCTTTCACGGCGGATTTGACCTTTGCTTTCCGGCCATAAAAAGGCTTTCCCAAAGCAGAGCGATCCTGCCCTTTGACATTTACTCCATCACTCCGAGGCGAAAGAACCGCATATCTTCTCGAGGGAAAATCAAGCGGGCGTCTCTCGAGCGACCAGCCGGAAGTCCCTTTATTAATCTGCTTTGGTAAGCGCTGTTGGGAACAGGGTCGAAATTGCCCTCAAGTCCTTCGTTACTGACCACTACCAGAGGAAAAGTCAGCCCACGACTTGGGACATCGATTGAAACGCTGATATTATTTTCTCCGTCCAGCTCAATAGTCATGGGCACCGAAGTTGCTGTTGCGGGTAGATCGAGCGAATACAAAAGGCGATACGAAATGCCTGCACTATTGCTCTCCAGACCAGTCGATAGACTCAGACCTTCGTCCGTAGCCCACGCACCGAACGCTGTGGGAGCAGTGAAAGTAGCACTCGCCACAATGGTCCCTTCCTCTTTGTAAGCATGAACATAGCTTTGTCCACTGCCACGGACAGGAACTGACGAGAAATCGCTACTACCTGACACGACCGCCCCGGGTGCGGTCTGGAAGTTTGCCCTAAACTGACCCGAGAGCAGCGAGCCGGATAACTGCTGAACAGTGAGGGTGCTCTGGCCTGAGTTCACTACGCCAAAGATTGTCTCATCCTTTACCAGCACATCCGATGTCGTCGCCAAGTTGATCGTTTGGTTCGCGAAGCCCTGTTCACCAAAAATTAAATGTGAACTACTCATGGAGCCTCTCGTGATAATGCTCCCATGCCGGGCGTGATTTAACTTATTGCTCGATGGCGTATCTGGGATCGTGGAATTCACCGTCCGCACAACGTCGCCGAACGAGTAGGTGAAAAGCCCTCTCTTCCCTCCAACTACGATATTTTCTGACCCGCTGAATCCATCCGTTGTGATTTCCCCAGAAGTAAAGACAACATCCGATAAGGCAGCACTGGATGGATTCAAATTAGCATTAAAAGTCAGAGAACCGCTATAATCTGTCTCTTCCTCCCAACTTTGAGTGTTACCGCTATTGGGCCCGAGGACATAACATGCAGTGCCAATCGACTGGGTCTGATTGATTTCAAGAGTAACGGAAACAGGAACCGTCTCTTGACCGTTAACAGATGAGGCTTGGATGATTGTCACAGCGGCGCAACACCACAACGAAGGAAATTTTTTGAAATACACAGGGACTGAGCTTGGGACTTGTGGCAAAGCTTACCTCGCCATCGAATAGCTGGAAAGCCCGTAAGCAGTCAATATCAGGGCACATTTGAGCGAGGCCGATAATTGATTCGAGATAGTCTTGATCCAAGACAGCGTGGACCGAAGAGCGACCCTGATTTTCTTAGAGAGCTCTTCGTAACCCTCATCTTCACCATTATAATATCCCGGTTCTATCGAAAAAGAAGAACCCATTCCAATCACCAAAAAAAACAATTTTTATAACGAGCCATTCACGATCTAACTTTTTTCATCTGCATCCGGACAGTAGAAGAACTATAGTTTCCCGTGAACTTTGAATGACACCGATCATGAAGCTGCCGATGCACCACTCGATAAGCCGCCACCTCGGGCAAAGCCCCATCCGACTCCCAAGGAATAATTAGCCGCTTCACGCTCAGTATAAAAGGCGGGATACTCTGATGACAGGGTCGTCAGCCTTGGCAAG
>CALBVA010000238.1 GCA_937969125.1 uncultured Verrucomicrobiales bacterium
CGGCAATGCGTGCCTCCATTTTTTTCAACTCGGGCGGACGAGTCATCGTGCTGATGCGCGCCCGAGCTCCGGCCTCATCGACAACGTCAATGGCCTTGTCCGGCAGAAAACGGCTGGTGAGGTAGCGTGAGGTAAGCTTGACCGAAGCTTCCAGAGCTTCGTCAGTGTAGCGCACCTTGTGGTGGGATTCGTATTTCTCGCGGAGCCCCTTCATGATCTCGATGGCGTCCTCAGTGGAGGGCTCATCGACCTTTACCTGCTGGAAGCGGCGCTCAAGAGCAGAGTCTTTTTCGATGTGCTTACGGAACTCATTGAGTGTGGTCGCACCGACGCACTGAAGTTCGGCACGACTGAGGGCGGGTTTGATAATATTCGAGGCATCCATGGCACCCTCGGCGGATCCGGCACCGACGATGGTGTGGAGTTCGTCGATGAAAAGGATGACGTTCCCGACCTTCCGGATCTCGTCCATGACGGCCTTGATACGCTCTTCAAACTGGCCGCGATATTTTGTGCCAGCCACCATGAGAGCGAGGTCGAGGGTGATGACTTTCTTATCGCGAAGGATTTCCGGGACATCACCGGCGGCGATTTCCTGAGCCAGACCTTCCACGATGGCGGTCTTACCAACTCCGGCCTCGCCGATGAGGACCGGGTTGTTCTTGGTCCGGCGGCAGAGAATCTGAATGACGCGCTCGATTTCCGATGCACGGCCGATGACGGGATCTAGCTCACCGCCCTTGGCAAGCTTGGTGAGGTCGCGGCCAAAGGCCTTGAGAGCGGGTGTTTTGGTCTTTCCTTCACCTTCTTCTTCGCCTTCTTCACCATCTAGGTCTTCATCTTCGAAGTCGAAATCATCATCCGAATCCTCAGCCGTGAAGCTGGGATCAATCTCGGTGAGGACCTCATTGCGGGTCGTCTGAAGGTCAACGTTCAGGCTGGTCAAAACACGGGCAGCCATTCCTTCACCTTCGCGGAGAAGGCCGAGGAGGATGTGCTCGGTCCCGACATAGGAGTGATTGAGCTGCTTTGCCTCCTTGTTCGCGAGAGCGAGGACCTTTTTGACGCGCGGGGTGTAGGGAATGTTCGAGGTAGTCTTTTGGTCGGGGCCGGAGCCCACTTCCTTTTCGACCTCCATGCGGACGGATTCCAGGTCGAGGCCCATGCGCTGTAGCACACTGACAGCGACCCCTTGGCCGAGCTTAATGAGGCCGAGGAGGACGTGTTCGGTTCCGATATAGTTATGGTTGAAACGGTCAGCTTCCTTGCGGGCAAGAGCCAATACTTGCTGGGCTCTGGGAGTGAAATTATTCATATCGTCGTAGGTTGTCGCGAGGGGGGCGCGGCTTAGTTTTCTTTTCCTGAAATATCAATAGCAGGCGGGAGGGCAGAGTGCAACTGGTCACGGATCATTTCCGCCCGCATGATGTCACGGGTGTCGGGCGAAAGCTTCTTCCCAGCATCCCACTGAAGATGCGCGGGCTGGGTTTCCATAAAGAGACGATCGCAAATGCCGATCAGGCTGCCCGGCATAATGCCGAGGTCCGCACCAAGCCGGAGCATGGAGAGGTGGTTGAGGGCCTCCTTGGAAGAGATAATGCGAGCATAAGTCAGAGTTCCAGCAGCGCGACCAATGCGATCCTGAACCATGACTTCGTCCTCTTTCAGGAGCTTTGCCCGCGCCTGAGTCTCGTAGCGGGCGACATCTCCGATAACTTTGGTGAGGCGCTCAAGGATGGCCTCTTCACTCTCGCCGAGAGTGGATTGATTGGAAATCTGGTAGAGATTACCCAAGGACTCGGTCCCTTCTCCATAAAGGCCACGAACGGCGAGTCCCATCTTTCCGATGCCTTTTAGCACCTGGCCGATCTGATCGCTGAGGACAAGACCCGGCAGATGCAGCATTGAAGAGGCGCGCATGCCGGTCCCGAGATTCGTCGGGCAGGCGGTGAGATAACCCCACTTTCCATGGAAAGCGTAGGTGACCTTATCCTCAAGGGTTTGATCGACCTTTTGAGCGAGTTCGTAGGCTTCCTTCAGCTGGAGACTGGGGCGGATCGCCTGGATGCGGAGGTGATCCTCCTCGTTGACCATCAGGCTGAGGGATTGCTTCCGGTTCACCACCGAGGCGCTGCCTTCATTTCGGGCAGCCTGTTCACGACTGATCAGGTGGCGCTCCACGAGGACCTGCTTCTGCAGAGAGGTCAGGTCAGAGAGTTCGTGAGAGAATCCATCCTTCATCGGAGGAAGCTCATTGAGATGATCCCGCAGCTCCTGCATCACCTCCCGGCGTTGGGCCTTCCGCGCCCACCCCGGGAAGGGAGCATTGGCGAGATTCCGAGCAAGGCGAACCCTGCTAGTGAGAACGACCGAAGCGCCACCATCGTCACCGGTCATCCAGTCTGCGGGGTGCTTCAGCAGTGTGGTGAAACGCATCATGCTTCGATTTCCTGTGATTTGAGTTGGTCGATTTCGTCACGCACCTTTGCGGCTTCCTCGTAATTTTCCTCGTCGACAGCGGCCTGGAGCCTTTCCTGAAGAGCTGACATTTCGTCTGAGAAAGCAAGCCTCTCGGCGAGACCCTCCGGCACATAGCCGGTGTGCTCCGCTCCTTTATGGAGAGAAGGCAGACGCTGTTCGATCTCCCGGGTAAAGGTGCTATAGCAGTCGGGACATCCGAGCCGCCCCACCTTCTGGTAGTCATTGAGGGTGAAGCCACAGGAGGCGCACTCGCTGGCCGAATCGACCGGGAAAATCTCAGCCTCAACTCCGGCGGTCACGGAGGGATTGAGAATCTCCTCTGCCATCAGAAGTCCATCCGGACTGGTGATTCCTTTCTCATTCGCACAGCTCTCGCAGAGGACGAATTTTTTCAACTTTCCGTCCGCGATCTGGGTGTAGAACACCGTCGCTTTTTCGTCACACGAGTCGCACTTCATCGGCAAGGAAACGGTAGCCACTGCTGGAGCGATGGCTACCGAAAATTCACGGGATTCTCGGAGTTCGGGATGAGTGACACTACGAACGATGGTCCAAGATGCTCACCTGAGTGATCTTCGCTTTCACGATGGAGTTCAAAACGCCGAGGTAGTCCTGATAAGCGACGTCCTCCGGGGTCACCAGAGTTGGCCTGAAACTAAAACCACTCGATTCCCCTTTTTGCCGCAAAAGCGAAAGATACTCAGTCAAGTTCTGCCAGCTGCCATCTGGTTCCCGCAGGATTTCAAAGCCGCTCTCGTTTTCCATCGCGACAGCTCCGCTACTCCTGAGCAAGACCCTAAGAGAATAATAATCAGAAGATTGCCCTTGGAGAGAACATGTTGGGAGCCGCATTGTAATCTCCCGCTCTCTCGGAACCACGGTCGAGACCACTAGGAAAAAGATCAACAGGAGAAAGCTTACATCGATCCACGAGCAGCACCCCGGCCCATTCCAGAACCCTCCATCCTCGCCCTCGGGCATCCTCATTCTCTTCCGTCGCATCTTGGTAGAAACGCGCCTCTGGATAAACTTCTTAGATCCACTCTTGCCCCTGCCATGCCAGTCACTAGTCTCGCCGCGACATGAAGAATGCTCAATTTCTGAAGGAAATGTTCGGCCTTGAAGGCAAAACCGCAGTCGTCATCGGAGGCACCGGCGAACTCTGCTCTTATATGGCTCTCGGGCTCGCACAAGCCGGCGCCGAGGTCGTTCTCGTCGGCCGAAATGAAGAAAAGGCCAATGAGCGCCTCAAGGTCATCCGCGAAGCCGGTGGCGAGGGATACTTCGCCCATGCCGACGCCGGAAACCGCCAATCTCTCAATGAGCTCCTCGACTCTGTTGTCGAGCAGTCCGGAAAAGTGGACATTCTCGTCAATGGCGCCGGTATTAATTCCCCCACCCCGCTGGTGGAAGTCACTGATGAGGAGGCCTTAAATATTCTCGATGTCAATCTCGTCGGCGTCCTCCGCGCCTGCCAGGTCTTCGGGAATTACTTCCTCAGCCGCGACGTCCAGGCCTCCATCATCAACCTCGGATCGATCTCCGGCCTCAATCCTCTCTCACGTGTCTTCACCTACTCAGCCTCCAAGGCTGCCGTGCACAACCTCTCCCGCAACATGGCCCGCGAGTGGGCTGACCGCGACATCCGCGTGAACACCCTCGTTCCCGGTTTCTTCCCGGCTGAACAGAACCGCAAGGTTCTCGATGAATCCCGTGTCGCCGAGATCCTCCGCCACACCCCAGCTTCCCGCTTCGGTAACCCGGACGAACTCATGGGTGCTACCCTACTCCTCGCTTCGAACAAGGCCGGCGGATTCATCACCGGCACTGAGATCGTCGTCGATGGCGGCTTTAACTCGATGACCATCTAGTGTTCCGAAAACTTAAACTGGTGGATAGATCCGCTAGAGATTTTTGGGAGCGCAAGGAGGAAGTCTTTCAGTGAATCGGGATTCTTAGAAAGGATGACGACGCGGCGATCGCGAAAATACACAAGGAGATATTCGTCAGTTTAAGGTTTTCGGAGCACTAGTGCTAAGTTCGCATAATCATAATCATCACTTCCCGCCCCAAATCCTCCCAGTGTGACGCCTTGCGGACTTTACCAGAATCCCTCGCCCTCTCGATTTAGGTGGTCG
>CALBVA010000239.1 GCA_937969125.1 uncultured Verrucomicrobiales bacterium
ACCACCTTCGTGCCCAGCACCTGCTCCATCATCGTTACCTCCATGCGGACCGCATTGGGATAGGCGTTGTAAATATCCCTCATCGGCGTGTGAAATTCCTCGATCCGAAAACCCGTCGCTGGATCATAGTGGCAACGGCTAAACCACCCCTCCCGGTCACGGAGATCGGTGAGCCGAGTGGCTTTCTCGACCAATGACTTCCCGGTCCGCACTTTCGGCTGCCATTGGTCGCGGAGATTCTGAAAATGGCGAAAGAGTAACTTCTCCGGCGCAGCCTCACCATAAAGCTGCGCCACCCCTTCCAGCACCGCGAGAGTCATGCCCACTCCGGCCTGCGGGAAGAGGGAATCGCACTGCTGGGTGATCCGGTAGAGCTTCTCCGGCCGCCCGACCTCTTTCTTCAGCCGCGGTATCCGCCATTCCTCAAGATATCCCATTCCCACCAAGTTCAGGCAGTGCTGCTTCACTCCCATGTAACTCATTCCCAGCTCACGTGAGAGTTCCGCGATTGGCAGCCCATCGGATCGCTTGATGGCGTCGAGAATTTCGGCGTAAGAAGCACGCATCGTATCCTGTTGGGCCTTGGAAAACATTTGGAATTACCAAAGAACTTAGGCTTCCTTGATCTCCAACTCCACCAAAATAACATTCCACCGCTTATTTTGACAAAGTTGGAATCTGTCCTACACTCGGCTTGATTTGAGCGACATTTCCTTCACATCTCCCGCGCCCGGCTACTGGGCTGACCAGAACGTTTCCGCTGAGGACTGGAATTCCGCCAAGTGGCAGTTGAAAAACCGGGTGTCATCGCTCGCAGACATTGAGAAACATCTCACCCTCTCGGAGGAAGAACGCGCCGGGATTCTCCTGACCGGCACGAAGCTCGCCACCGCAATCACACCGCATTTTTTCAACCTCATCCATCCCACCGATCCGAATTGCCCCATTCGGCGGCAGATGATTCCTCGCATTGAGGAGACCCACACCGATCCATCCGAGATGGCTGACCCCTGCGGGGAGGACTCCCACATGCCTGTCCCCGGTCTCGTCCACCGCTATCCAGATCGGGTGCTCTTTCTGGTGACGGACCGCTGTGCATCTTACTGTCGCTACTGCACACGCTCACGTGTTGTGTCCGGGGTCTCCGATCAAAAGCTGGAAACCCAGTGGGATATGGCCATCGAGTATCTCAAGAAAACCCCGCAGGTGCGCGATGTCCTCCTTTCCGGTGGCGATCCCCTTCTCTTCTCCGACGCCAAGCTGGAGAAACTCCTCCGCCGCATTCACGAAATCCCCCACATCCAGTTCATCAGGATTGGCTCGCGGATTCCTCTCTTCCTGCCTCAACGCATCACGCCCGCCCTTTGCGAGATGCTGAAGCAATTCCACCCCTTCTTCCTTTCGATTCACACGAATCATCCCGCCGAGCTCACCAGCGAAGTTCGCGATGCCCTCGGTCGCCTTGCGGATGCTGGAATCGTGATGGGAAATCAATCCGTCCTCCTCAAAGACGTGAACGATGATGTCTTGATCCAGAAAGAACTCGTTCAGAAACTCCTGATGTGCCGCGTCCGTCCCTATTATCTTTATCAAGGAGACCTTATTCAGGGAACGGCCCACCTCCGGACCGGCATTGCGAAGGGAATCGAAATCATCGAAGGTCTCCGCGGTCACACCAGTGGTTACGCCATCCCGCAGTATGTCGTCGATGGCCCCGGCGGCGGTGGAAAGATCCCGGTGAATCCACAGTACATTGTCGAACAAAGCGACGAACGCACCGTGCTGCGAAACTATGAGGGGAAGGAATTCATCTACCCGGCCTCCCAGCTCGAGACCGCAGTTAAATAGCCTACTCCGCCTGCTCTGCGACTGACACGGGCTTGGGATCCTTGTAGATCGTGACCAGACATCCACCCAGCGCGGCGAGGACGATGCCCAGGATGAACTGCCAGCGCAGTGCCCCCCATCCCCCGGCGGGCGGGTTTAAGCTGAGAGCCACGACAGCGTTCACGATGGGAGCACCGGCGAAGATAATGGACATCACGGCGGAGGGCGGACCATCTTTAGCAAAAGCGAGAAGAACGCCCAAGGCACCAAGGGCGCCCACAATTCCGGCAATGAGGGACCATTTAAAGCCACCCCTAGTGAAAGTTAAACTCGCTCCCGATACCTTCAGAAGGATGAGCGGAGCCAGGACCGCAACGAGGAAATAGGCGATACCAACCACTAGGAAGGCCTTGTATCGACCGCATTTGGGATCAGCCATTCCAATGGTACCCTTGTGAAGAAAAATCCCGTAAAGCCCCCAAAAGGCCACCGTCATGAGTGCAAATGTGATCCAGTTCATCGATTTCATTATCCTATTCGCAGAGTGGCGCATGAAGGACGGTGACGCCACCAATATTCCCGAACCGGGGCAGGTTGTAGTCTTGGAATTGACCTAACCCAACGTGACGCCCGGAAAGTGCCACAACGTCGCAATCGCTTAGCGACCGGGGACAATCGCCTTCGTCGGAGCCTTATCCGCAGTGGCGGAACCGCTCTTTTCGGATTCGTTTAGCACCACGTAGAGAGAGAGGACGATGATAGGGACCATCACAAGCGAGGAGAGCCTGAGGACGGCGAAGATTTGAAAGCGTTTATCCATGTGTGCAAACGGCGACGCGGGAAGATGGAGGCCTCTGAAAAATTTTTAAAGCAAAAATCTGAGGTTTCTTTCGAGCGATCATTAAGATACTCTAATTACCTGATTTTGGCATAAATTTCAGCGGGGATCTCTACAGCGCTCATGGTAGCGAGATCGACGCAAACGGAGGTCATTTCACCAAGGGCGTGAATGGCTTCAGAATCGTTGTTAATTAGGAATTTAAAATGATATCTCACTGAGCGGGTCCGAACTTCGGCGACGGTCACCTGCACCCGAATCAGGTCACCGAATTTGACAGGCTTCTTAAAATCGGCGGTAGCATTGACCCGAGGCCAGCCAATTCCCCCGGAATGGAGCTCGATATCCCGTGAGCGCAGGTAGGCGTGCTCGGCGGATTCCATCCAGCGGTAGAAATTCGAGAAATGAGCGATTCCCGCGAGATCGGTTTCGTAGAACTCGACCGGGCGCGACCACTCAAACGGCTCGGATGAGGCGCTCATTGGGAAACCACCTTTCTGAAAAGCTCTTCGAAATTCTCTGCCATCGCGTCAACATGGTAACGCTCTGTAACGGCGAGCCGACCCTTTTTTCCCATCGATTCGCCGAGGGCGGGATCATCAATCAGAGTGCGGAGACCAGCGGCGAGGGCTACAGGATCTTCCGGTTCGACGAGGAGACCGCATCCGGCGGGTTCGATAATCTCGGGGAATGCGGAGGCACGCGGCATGACGACGGGAAGTCCGGCCGCCATAGCCTCGACGAGGTAGAGCCCGAAACCCTCGGGATAAATCGCCGGAACGGAGAAGATGGAGAGATTGGCGAGAAAGACGGCCTTTTCCGCTAGCTCGAGATCGGGATGCCAGGTGACCTGATCCTGCAGCCCGTGGTCGGTGAGCTTCTTTTTCAATGACGCCACGTAGTCGTCATCTCCCCCGCCCATGGTACCGGCGATGGTCAGCTCCAGCGTAGGATCAGCGAGGTGAATGAAGGCATCGATGAGCAGGCCGAGACCTTTGACATGGGTCATCCGGGCGAGATACCCGATGCGGGTGACCTTCAAATCAGCCTGCCGGTAGGTGGTGAGATCGATGCCATTCGGAATGACTTCGGAAGGAGTCCCCAGGCGCCCTTCCATGAGGTCGGCGTAGAAGCGACTGGGCGAGACGAGGGCATCGCAATCCACGAGACGAACGGCCATCTCACTCCAGCATTTGCTCCGCCAAGGCTCCGGGAGTCCATCGAGGAAGGAATCCTCCCCCTGGAAGGTACAAATCACAGGCACTCCGAGCCGCAATTTCAGCTCACGAGTCAGCCCGGCGAGGAGCGCATTGGAAAGGACAATGAAGTCGGGGACGCCATCGCGACGGAGCCAGTCGGTCAGTTTATCCAGCTCTTTCCCGAGGTGGCTTTCTTCAAAAGCGAGCATGGTGTAGGTCATCTCGCCCTGTTCTTTAGCGGAGGTCATGTGGCTGCGCTTCGCGACCGCACGGAGGAGTCCGCGCCCGTTAAAAAGTGAATCGACCCAGCGAGGAAGCTTCCGGAAGAGGGCGAATTTTTCCTGTAGATAAACATTCAACCCGCCGAAAAAGACCGGAGTCTCCTGATCCACCCGCTGCTCATCCAACTGGAGCGGAAGATACATCGGGACGAGATGGGCATCATGACCACGAGCACGAAGGGCCTTCACTAAGGCATTATCTCGCATGCAAGCGCCGCAATAATAACTGCCGGTCCCGGCGGTGAGGATGGTGATTTTCACGCTACACCTTCAACGGCCCCGGATGGACATATCCTTCACGATACTTGCGGGCGAGAAGGGCATTGGTCTATCACCTGGTCCCGCCTGCCGAAGTCACCTCGATCACATGCGCTCGACTTGGCCGCAGTTATCAAGCTTAGTCCGAGCCTTCAGCGGGTTTGGGTGCTTCTTCGGCCTTAGGTGCTTCTTCGGCCTTAGGTGCTTCTTCGGCCTTAGGTGCCTCTTCGGCCTTGGCTGCCTTAGTGTCTGGGGCCTCCTCCTTCGGCGCTTCGACCGCTTGAGGCTTCGGCTTCTTCGAACCAGCCTTTTTAGCAGATTTCTTTTTGGGTGTTTTTTTCTGCGCTTCACCATCACCCTTTTTGGCGATGTGCAGCGTGGTGTCAGAGAGAAGGATGACGTGCCCCTGATTCAACAGCCAGTGCAGGTCATGGAACCATTGGTG
>CALBVA010000240.1 GCA_937969125.1 uncultured Verrucomicrobiales bacterium
ATTTCATAAAGGCTGGATGAAAAGTGGAAAATCTCATCTGAGAGACGTTTAGCGGGGTCCGGCTTGGTCAGATTTCCCCCAAAGCCCCCCTTGCTTCTCCAGTCGCCACGGTATATTTGTGCGCCCCCGGCGAGCAAAACCCGCCGAAGAATTTCATGATCAAGTGGACTCTCCAGAAAATCGTTGGCTCTAAGAACCAGCGCGAACTCAAGAAAATGCAGCCCGTGGTGGCTAAGATCAACGAGCTTGAGGAAGCTTTCCAAAAGGAATCCCGCGAGCAGTTGCTGGAGCGCGTTGAGGGTTGGCAAAAGCATCTCCACCGCTACCTCCCGCTACAACTGCCCACCAAGCGGCAGCTCGAATTAATGGAAGACGAAGCCGTGGGCGAAATCGCGGCCGGATTGATGAATCGCCTTGATTCGCTTCGCGAGGAATTTCCCCAACTTCCCTCCGAGCTGAGCTCGCTGGAAGACATCGATGCCGCCAAGCAGGCCTTCGCCGACATCGAGGACGACTTCCCCGCCCTGCGCGACAAATACCTCAACAACATTCTGCCGGAAGCATTCGCTGCAGTTAAAAATGCCGCCCGCCGCCTCTGCGGCACCGAAGTCGATGTCGTGGATAATATGGTCCCTTGGGAGATGGTTCACTTTGACGTCCAGCTCGTCGGTGGCATCGCCCTGCATCGCGGCATGATCGCCGAAATGCAGACTGGTGAGGGTAAGACTCTCGTCGGCACCCTGCCTGTTTTCTTGAATGCCCTCACCGGACTCGGCGTCCATGTGGTGACGGTCAATGACTACCTCGCCCGCCGTGACTCGGAGTGGATGGGAGCTTTGTTCAAATATCTTGGCCTCAGCGTCGGCGTCATTCAGAACCAACAGCCCCCCTTCCTTCGCCGTGAACAATATATGGCGGACATCACCTACGGCACGAATGCGGAATTCGGCTTCGATTACCTCCGCGACAATGGCATGGCCGGATCGGTGGAAGACCAGGTGCAGCGCGCCCATTACTTTGCGATTGTCGATGAGGTGGACTCCATCCTCATCGATGAGGCCCGCACACCTCTCATCATCTCCGGTCCCGCCGTGGTCTCGAACACCGAGGAATACAAAAAGTATCGCGGCATGATCGAGCAGATCGTGAAGAAGCAAAATCACCTCTGCAACGAACTCGCCGCCGAGGCCAAGAAAGCCCTCGAAGAGGGTGACGAAGAGGTCGCCGGACGAGCTCTTTTCAAAATCAAGCTTGGCCAGCCGCGTAACCGCCAGTTCATGCGCTTCATGGAGGATCCGGACACCCGCCGCCTCCTTGAGAAGACCGAACTTTCCTTCTATCAGGACACCCAGAAGAAGGAGCTCTTTGCCATCAAAGAGGAACTCTTTTTCACCATCGATGAAAAAGGCCACGATGCCGACCTCATGGAGAACGGGCGGAGCTTCCTTTCCCCTGATGACCCGGAGGCCTTCACCATTCCCGATCTCGCCGACGCCTTCGCCATTGTCGATGCTGATCCCGAACTCTCGGATGACGAAAAAGTCGCCGCTAAGGAAGAAATTCAGGGCCGCATGGATGCCCAAGGCACCCGTGTCCACGCCATCTCACAGCTTCTGAAAGCTTACTGCCTCTACGAAAAGGACAACGAGTATGTCGTGAAAGAGGGCAAGGTGATCATTGTCGATGAAAACACCGGCCGCGAAATGGCTGGCCGGCGTTGGTCCGATGGCCTCCACCAAGCTGTCGAGGCTAAGGAAAATGTCGAGGTGGAGCGCGAGACCCAGACCTACGCCACCATCACGATTCAGAATTACTTCCGTCTCTACGAAAAGCTCGCCGGGATGACCGGAACCGCAGAAACGGAAGCAGCAGAATTCCACGACATCTATAATCTCGATGTCCTCCCCATCCCGACCCATCGCGATAACCAGCGGAAGGATGACAACGATCAGGTTTTCAAAACGCGCCGTGAGAAATTCAACGCAGTGGTCACGAAAATTCAGGAATGCCACGACAAAGGGCAGCCGGTTCTCGTCGGAACCGCCTCGGTGGAAGCATCTGAAACCCTCGGTCGTATGCTCCAGCGGGCCAAGATCCCACACAAAGTGCTCAACGCGAAATACCACCTCGAGGAAGCGGAGATCGTTAAGGCCGCTGGTCAACTCGGTGCCGTCACCGTCTCCACCAACATGGCCGGGCGTGGAACCGATATTAAATTGGGCGAAGGAGTCGCCGATGCTGGTGGTCTCTTCGTCATCGGAACCGAGCGTCATCAATCCCGCCGAATTGACCGCCAGCTGCGCGGTCGTTGCTCCCGTCAGGGTGACCCCGGTAAGTCTCAATTCTTCCTCTCCTTCGAAGATGACCTCATGCGGAACTTCGCCGCCGCTGACCGCATGACCAATATGATGGAACGCTTCGGTATGGAGGACGGCGAGGCCCTCGAACACCGTTGGTTAAATCGCTCAGTGGAAACAGCCCAGAAAAGGGTTGAGCAGCTACACTACCGCCGCCGGAAGTATGTCCTCGACTTCGATGACGTCATGAACCGTCAGCGTGAAGTTGTCTACGGCTACCGGAATCAGGTCCTCAAAGCCGAGGATCCACGCGAGCTCATCATGGAAGTCCTTGACCGCGTCATCCCCGCCCAGGTGGACCACTACATGAACGAACGCGACGAGGGTCAACCCGACTTCGTGGAGTTGCTGCACTGGGTCAATAAGACCTTCCCAGTCCACCTGACTCTGGAGGACGCACAGTTCGAAACCCGCGATGAAGAAGGCAACTCGAAGTTCCTCCTCGATGGAATTCACGCTGCCTACGAAAGAAAGGTCGCGATGGAAAACCCCGAGCATCTCGATTCCCTGGAGCGGCACATTATGCTCAATGCCATCGACCAAAAGTGGCAGGAACACCTCTATGCCATGGACTCCCTTCGCGAGGGCGTGCAACTCCGTGCTCAGGGTCAGAAGGACCCGCTTGTGGAATACAAAATGGAGGCCTACAAGCTCTTCACCGCCCTCATGGACACAATCGACGAGGGCAGCGTCCACAACCTCTTTCGCTTCACCACGGTGCAGCCCATGGAGTCGGTTCTTTCCGAGGAAGACGCCCAGGAATCAGGACCACGCGATGCCGTCTCCGGTGCCAATATGGCCGTTTCCGGATCATCCAGCGTCGTCCCAAGTAAATCAGCTGGTGGAGCCGACGAAAGCGGGATCAAGCTGAACCTTCCCAAACGCCGCCCCATCGCCAAGGTCGGACGAAACGAGCCGTGTAGCTGTGGCTCCGGCAAGAAGTTCAAAGCCTGCTGCGGCCGCATGGCAGAGTAACTACTCAACCGCTCATCAACAAAACGCCCGCTTTTCCAATGGAAAGCGGGCGTTTTTGTGGTTTATGAATTCTCGGAAAATCAATTCAGGGTAAGCGGAGCCGCTACCACCCTTGCTACGATCTCGCCTGAATTGCGATCCGACTTCAACCTGACCGGATGGAAGTTAATGATTCCTCCAAAATTTGGTTCTTCGGGAAATTTAGTGCGCGATCTTGAGACTGAGGTGCGTCTCGGAGTGAGTATTATAAACTCTCCGCGAAACACCTTCTTTTTTGACAGTCTGCTAAGCCGGTTCAGACCCTGCAGATGTGACCGGGGACGGATCATCCCACTCTTCCGCCTACTCGCCTAAAAGATCCACCTTCAACGCCTCAGCGCGCGCAATGACATCTCTGCCGGCTACGAGGTTCACATGACCCATTTTGCGGCGGCCGGAGGCGTCAGCTTTTCCGTAGAGATGAAGCTTGGCACCTTCGGTAGCGAAGATGCGGGCGGT
>CALBVA010000241.1 GCA_937969125.1 uncultured Verrucomicrobiales bacterium
CTCGTTTTGTGTGGAGTTTAGGTCGATGGCGTTACCGAACTGTCCGGCGGTATAGGTCGGGGCCATCCCATCATCCGTCCGGTAGGTGCCTTCCGCGCCGAGATTGGTGCTACTGGTGAGGTCATCATCGAACTTCCAGTAAGAGACCAGCCCGATGTTCCATGGGCTGGGAACCGAAGTGTTACTATTGGGATCGGAGCCAGCCGAGACTTCATCGAAGTCCGAGGCCTGATCATCATCACTGTCTGTATCGTCTGGCTCGGTCATGTGGGTAAGGACCTCTTCGCCGTCGGTGAGGCCGTCACCATCGGTGTCGCGAATCAGGGGATCTGCCTTATGGTCCAATTCTGCGCCGTCTTCTAGTCCATCGCCATCGGAGTCCGGGTTGTTGGCACCATAGCCATTGAGATATTCGGTAATATTATTGATGTCATCGCCGTCCCTGTCATCTAGAGAGTCATCGACTCCAACATTGAGACCGTTGGCAATTTCGTAGTAGTCAGGGATTCCGTCAGGTTCACTGTCTATCCCGGCGACGATGTCCGAGCCAATGATGCCGTTACCACTGTTGTAAAGTAGGACCGCCTCCGGGGCGGTGAGGGCGCGATTGAAGAGGATGACATCATCAAAGGTATTATTTCCCTCACGATTACTCTGCTGCGGGTTATCGCCGATCGTCAGGAAGGATGTGCTGTCTTCGATATTCGGAGTGCCGGGGAGGAAGCCTTCCAGAACGCCATTGATGTAGAGAAAATTCCCGAGGTTGGCGTCGCTGACCGCGACGAAGTGATGCAGACCGCTACTCAGATCGCTGGTGCTGGCGGCTCCTGTATTTCCGGTGCCGGCGGCGAAGTTTAGGAAGAGGTCACTGTTATTCCGGCCGACCCGCCAACTGTTGCCCTCACCTTTAACAATGAGTCCTTGCCAGGTGTTGAGAAAGCCCCCGGTGTTGGAAAACCAGGCGGAAACAGTCATGCTACCTCCGGTAAAGTCATAGGCGTCTTCGCCTTGGAAGGAGGCATTGCCCGCACCATCGATGAGGACGCTCTGGTCATTCGCGGCGACTAATGAGACCGCTTCGCCGAATTTGGCCTGATTGGCCGCCACTCCACCGCTGGTGAAGGTCGGGCTTCCGGTGGCTCCATCAGTTTGGAAGGTGCCGTCACCTCCATTGCCGGAGGCATCCACGAGGTCGTTATCAAATGGCCAGTATGCAGCGACGTCGGATGACTGTAGCTGCCCAAAGGCCGGGGTCGGGAGAATCAGGGCAGAGAGAGCCCATTTCCTCCAGTGTTTTGTGTGTGTGCTCATTATTTATGTAGGTTGAGTTATTTCATCATTCAATAGGTTGAGTTGACCATGTCACTCATGGTCGGAAGTTTTAGGTTAAACAAGGAAGGGAAGAATCCGACAAGAGGGAAATGTCCAAGCGCGTTCGATTGCGGGTAACAGGGCCAGATTTTATTCAATCTTTCCTGATAACCCATTCGGGAGTCTTGATGGCTGCGCCGTTTTTTAAGGACTTAAGTGCAGACTCAATCTGTCCGATAAGTGTGTGATTCTCTGGCAGCTTTGAACGGAGATCATTGAAGATATCTTCGGCTTGCTGAACTTCCTTCAGACTCGCCCGTGCGCAGGCGAGGGTATAGCGGTAGTGTGGATTTCGGTTCTTCGTGATCCCACAGAGGCGGCGGGCCAGAGCCAGTGCTTCCTTAGGTCGGCGAATTGCTTCATCGGGATGCGTTGACAGAACGAGGGAAAGCTGGTTGGCGGCGGCGAAGAAGCGGGGCTGGTTTTTAAGGATTCCCTGATACTGGGCGATGGCGGTCCTGGGGTCGCCATTCCGGAGTAGGGAGTCAGCCAGCTGGTAGCGGTAAGCCATGTTGGAAGGGGCTAGCTTTACGGCTTCGGTCGCTAGCAGAAGGGCTCTTTTTCGAAGTCCGAGATCCAGAGCGTATTGAGCACCTTCTGAAAAGAGGTAGTCCTTTTTCGGATGTTTCTGAATGAGTTCCGCGATGAGGTTGACCGCCTCTTGGAAGCGGTCCGTTTCATTAAAACCTGCTGCGAGGAGCCGGCCGACTCGGAGGTCATCCGGCAATAGTTTTCGTGCTTTGAGAAGGGCGACTACGGCTTCCTTAGGGCGGCCCTGTTGACCGAGCAGCCGACCCAGCATGAGGAAGTTATCTCCCCGATCGAGGTCAGTTCCTTTGACAAAGGTCTGCTTCAGTGAGTGATCGAGGTAAGCGATGGCGGCATCGATACGATTCCTCTGGACCAGTTGCTGGGTGGCGCGCTGAGGGGTTGATTGGATCGGATCTTCGACCCAACGTCCGCTGAATGGAGTGGCGGCGGTGCGCCGCTGGAGCGGGGTCGCCTTGGCCAGGGCGAGATCGCCGACGATGACAGGTGGCTGGGCCGGGCCGCGGTATACTGCGAGGACTTCTCCGCGGGCTGCCACGAGAAAACTGCTGGGGACGGGCAGGGGATTCCAGAGATCCACGAACGAGGCCTGGAGGGCATCCAGAATTTCGACGGCCAGAGGCGTTGCATGGTGAACCGGAAGTTTGATGTCGTTGACCTGGATAAAGTTCGGAGGGGGCGTTTGATCGGTCGAGAGAATCACTGGGCTGATGCCGCTCTTTGCGAGGAGGGGCTTTTGGTCCGCCAGCCATTTCAGCTGTTCAGCACAATGGGGACAGCTGCTGCTATGGAGGATGACCAGAGTGTCCCGGTCGATCTTTAATGAACTCCCATCCACGAGGGGCAGAGGTGGGAAGGCATTACCAGCGGACGGGATGATACGGGCGTTCGGAGTCGGTGAAGGGAGCGGGAGGTCATTGTCGAGAAGTGAGGTGGCCTTTGACGGGTTCTCTGCGACCGGCTTTTTGCCTTGGGTGAGCTGGTAAAATGTCCCGGGTTTGA
>CALBVA010000242.1 GCA_937969125.1 uncultured Verrucomicrobiales bacterium
CTTTGATAGTGGGTCTCAACGGCGTTGTGCCAGGGTTTGATGTCGGAACCGGAGCAAATGCAAGAATTTCGGATATTTTTGTCGATAGTTTGACTGGAGACTTATTTTTCACAGGTCCTTCCATTTCGACCTACCAAGGAATCAGTCGGCCAAAGTTTTTTCAGGTGAGGCCTGATGGTTCACTGGAAGAAGATTTTGACCTTGGGAGCGGTCCGAATACGGCTCCGGTTGCCTTTGAAAAACTTGAGGATGGGACGCTCTTGATCGGCGGTTTTTTGACTTCGATCGATGAAGCGGAAGTGTCTGGTCTTGCGGTTGTGCGTCCCGTTTCTCGAGCTGTTCAGCCTCCGCCAGCAGCACCGACGGATGGAGTGGTGGTCGCTGTATCTGCTACGCAGGCTCAACTTCGCTGGCAGCCTCCCGCAGGGGCCATAGGTAGCGTGATTGAAAGACGGCGACTACCTGATGGTCCGTGGCGGACAATTGCCAGTCTGCCGTATCCAGCGAACACCTATCTCGATCCAATCTCGCCGGAGGAATCCTACCTTTATCGGATCAGCTCATTCAACCAGTCCGGAGAGAATGCCATTGAGGTCAGTGTTGACTCTCCGGCTGCGGATGGATTCGCCGGGGAACTCGACTCGCTGAAGCTCGATGTCCTCTCGGTCGCTCAGACTGACCGGATTGTCCCTCTCGCGAATGGGAAATTTCTGGCCTCCGGGTCTGCGAATTGGGTCGGTGGGCATGGGCCGATAGAGAACGATGGCCGTCTGACCATTCGCCTGAATGCCGATGGGTCACTTGATCCCACCTTCGATGGACAAGCGATCGGGCGAGGCTCAATCAAGGCTGTCCGTGAACAGGCAGATGGGAAGCTTATTATCGGCTTCTCATTTCCGGGAGGAAACGACCCGGTCAGATTTAATCTTGCGCGGTTCTTACCGGATGGAGCCTTGGATCCCACATTCACGCCTCAGAGCTTCGGCGATGTCCAAGCGATCGAAATCCTGGAAAACGGGAATCTTTTGGTCGGAGGAGATTTGTCGTTTTTGGTTCCAGATGTTGAGCCGGCTGAAGTTGTGTTAGGCTCCTTCATTCTGGATCAAAATGGCGGATTCATTGAACCCTCCTTTTCGCGAGACGACCCCTTCAGGATACGTGGAGTCACATTTTTTCATCGTCTTCCCGATGGAAAATTCATGGTCGGAAGTGAAGGTTCATTTTTCGGAAGACTAAACGCCGATGGAACCTACGATCCCACCTTCGAAACAGTTGGTTCATTTTTTAGGGGAAGCGTGAGAGGAATCCATCGACTCCCAAGCGGCGACTTTCTAGTTGCGGGTGATTTGCAAACATGGCGGGTGGATGGTCAAACGATCAATCTTGGAAACTTGGCCGTAGTCCGTCCGGATGGTTCCTTAAACATCGCAATGACCAGCCAGCTGGGTTCCGGTGCTGATGACGAGGTATTCGGACTAGTGTCTTTGGCCTCGGGTGGGGCTTTCATTGCTGGTGACTTTGAGGAGATCAATGGGACCGCTCGTAGGAATGCGGCTATCATTCAGGCTGATCTTAGCGTCCATCCCGCAAATCTGGACTTGTCACCCGGAGCGATCTTGCGGTCTCTAGTCCCGTTACCAAATCAAGGGGCTCTACTAGGAGGACAGTTTTATTCAGTTGGAGAAGAACGCCGCGCTGGCGTGGCAGTGATCGGAGGACAAACCGAGACTCTCGATCCAGATTTTGCGCCCGAACTTCATCGTGGAGGTTTAAATGCATCGGGCGTATTCGCAATGCTCTCCGAGCCGTCAGGTTCGATCCTGCTTGGGGGACAATTTGATGGGTTGGGAACCAGCGAAGCTGTTTTCATTCCGCGCTCAAATTTGGCGCGGATTCTGCCCGACCGGAGTGTTGATGTCTCTTTCCAGCCTTCCTCAATTTTTGGGGAGGTCCACAGTATCGCCTCTGATTCAGCTGGACGGATTCTCGTGGGTGGCCAGTTCTCTACCACGGAAGGAGGTCCTCTCGCGAACTTGGCAAGATTCTCAGAAGAGGGAATTCTTGATCAGGCCTTCGACGCCCAGGAGAAGCCGAACGGTCGTGTTAATCAAGTTATCCTTGATAAGGATGATCGGATCTATGCAGGTGGGTCTTTCCGTAGAGTAGGGACAGTTGATAAGCTACATGTCGCACGCTTCTCATCTGAAGGGAGCTTGGACCCAACCTTCTCGGCGCCGTTGTTTGATTCCTTTGGAGAAGCAGTGACCCTGGCTCTTCACCAAGGCTGTCTCTTTGTCGGGTATGAGCGTGAAGATTCGCGGTTGGATGAGGTGCTCAGAGTTTATAATCCGTCGGACCAATTTGACCTGAACCTGACCCGGCAAATTAGACAGGCACCGACCTCATTACTATCCCTCGGGAATGAAGGTTTATTGATTGGAGAGAGATATCAGACGACTGATGGCGTGGAGACCCGTGGCCTCTCCCTGATCCAGCTGGGGCCTCAGATCCAATATCGTTGGCCGTCACCCATCACTAAACCTTCGCACGTTAAGGGCTTCGCACGCGATTCAGATTCGATCTATGCCTTTGGCGATCTTTATGTGAGCGGTGAGAGGCGAAGCATCATTAGTCTTTCGCCGAGTGATGGCTTTAAGACCGATTTCTTCGCTGAACCAGCCGATGAAATCGTGGAGGTGGCTGCCAGATTGGGAGATTCTATTGTCGTTGGCGGTCGCTTTACCAAGTGGGGGGATCAGCCCCGGCTTGGATTGGCATTTTTGCGCGCGAAGTCGGCCAGCGTCGAACTTCCCACACCGGTAGTTACTTCAGTCACATCGTCCGATTTCGCGACTGTGATTACTTGGTCAGCAGCTGCCACTGACGCAGCGATTTATCGGGTCGAAGGCCGCCTTTCCGCAGACAGGCCATGGGAACTCTTGGGTGAGCTGAATTCGCAACGCCGTGGCTTTCTACACGAGCATCCGCAAACTCCTAGAACTTGGGAATACCGTCTTAGTTCAGTCAATGATTCCGGTGTTGCCAGTCAGCCAACTCTGCCCGCTCGCCCTACCTTTTATGATTTCAATACATGGAAAGTCGAAAACGGTATTGGAGCAGAGGTCGGCTTTTCCGACGATAGCGATCAAGACGGGATCCCGCTTCTGCAAGAGTATGCCTTTGGGTTCAACCCCTCCGAGTTTTCACAATTGCCCGAGCCAAGGATCAAAAGTGGGAGAATCTCTATTTTGAGGCCAGAGCTGCGCCCCGATTTAGTTTCCTCTCCACAACACTCCGAAGATCTGGATTCTTGGACTAATCTCAGCAATGACTTGTTTTCCTCAGAAGGAGCTCTTTGGAGTATTTCGATTGATCCAGGATCCCGTCAGTTCCTTCGACATCACTTCCAGCTGCGAACTGAACCAGCTGAAGAATAGCTAGGGAACCTTTTTCTCATCCCGGTGGCACGAGATGAGACCTCGGGAAAGCCCAATGAATTTGAGCCTGGTCAGGCCCCATTGAGGAGACTGCCTACCGTTTCCAGACCGCCGGGTCACTGCTGTAGATCGCCTGACAGACCACTGCCATTGCGGCTGATTCGATCGGGTCTAATTCCTTCGGCTGTGGTGTCACGCCGGTCTTCAGGAATTTCTCGGCCGCTTTCGGGTTCTCTTTGAAAAAGGCTCGTTGTTCATCGAGAATCTCGGTCAGGATGCGGAGTTCGGTTTCCGATGGTTCCACGCTGGTTACTGTTTTCCACGCTGTTTCGATTCTTTCCGGGATGGTCGCCTTCTCTTTTAGCATCTTTGCGCCGAGAACGCGGGCGGCTTCCACAAAGTGGAGATCATTGAGGAGCACGAGAGCTTGGGCCGGGCTGTTTGTGCGGCTGCGTTTTACGCTGCACACTTCCAGCGATGGCTTATCAAAGATCGTCATCCCGGGCTGGGGTTTGGTCCGCTTCCAATAGCTGTAAACCGAGCGACGGTGCACCTGACTCGCTTTTTCCTTCCCGTTGGAGTTCGGAGCGTAAGGGCGGACCCAGTGCCCACCATTGTGTGGAATGAGAAGGCCGGCGGTCACGAGTGCAGCATCACGGATTTCTTCTCCGCTCAGACGGTGTGCAGGACCTCGGGCGAGGAGCTTATTGTCAATATCTCGGGCCGCGAGATCAGCGGTGAGAGCGGATTGTTGGCGGAAAGTCGCAGAGAGGATGATCTGACGTACGAGTTTCTTCGTACTCCAGCCCTGGGTGATGAAGTCGCGAGCCAACCAATCGAGGAGCTGAGGATGAGTTGGAAGGTCGCCTTGTAGGCCGAAGTTTTCGGCCGTGCGAACCAGTCCTTCTCCAAAAAGCTGCTGCCAGATCCGGTTCACATATACTCGTGTGAGCAGCGGGTGGCGTGGATCGGTGAGCCATTGTGCTAGACCCAGGCGATTACGCGGAGCGTCATCGGGGTAAGCACGAAGGAAGCTTGGGCTGTCTCGCTTCACTTTTACGGTCGGTTTATCAAAGTCGCCCCGGTGGAGAATGAAGGCCGGGCGGGGTGTGGACATTTCTTCCATAACCGGAACCTCGATGAAGGAATCCTCACGCTTTACGACGTCCTTCCAAGCCTTCACGAGTTCTAGCGAGGTTTTACGATACTCCTCATGATGGTTCGCGAGGAAGTAGGGGCGGAGTGCTTCATCCGGGACTTCGGTGAGAATGATTTCCGAGGTTAAGCTGCGAACTTCTATTGGTGAGAGAGCACGGTCGAAGGTTTTCAATTCATCCACTTGTCCGCCCTTGAATCCGGGGCCTCGGAAAATCGAGCCGATGGTGAAGCGTCCGTTTCTGTAGGTTCTGACAGCAACGCTCTTATGGAGTTTGTCATTGAGCACGGTAGTTTCGATGGGTTTGCCATCGAGGTAGAGCCGGAGTCCGGCAGCCTTGCTACGGCCATCATAGGTGTAGGTGAGGTGGTGCCATTGGTCTTTCGGGAGCGGTTTGACGGAGCGGATGCCGATCCCGTTACCAGGCCAGGCGCGGAAGATGCGGGCTGAGAGGAATCCGTTTTCGATCCGCAGGTCGATTCCGTTATAGCCGACCTCGGTGCCAAAGCAGCGCTGGGCAATCACCACTGAGCGCTCCTCGCGCAAGGTGTCTTTGACCCACATCGCCATCGTGAAAGGATCATATCGGTCTTTTTCAAAGACGTCCGGCAAGCTCGCGCCGCGGTCTCCATCTAATGCGATCCCGAAACCCGCAGGACTCTTGACATATTGAGGTGAGGCCAGAGAGAGGGCGATCGGTCCCAGTTCAATTTCTTTTTTCTTCTTTGAGTCGTATTTCTTTCGTGGTTTCGCTGGTTGGATTCGGGATTCGAGTGGCTTTCCCTGCCCCTTTTCAAAGTCGAAGTGACTGCTTTGATCAGCAAGGGTGAGCTTGCTCCCAGGTTCTAAGGTGGCCTTCCATGTCTCGAAGGCCGGATCGGCAGCATTTCTGATTTGTTCCAATTTTTCTTCAAGATCGGTGACGCGCTTCTTCTTCGTTTTATAATCCTTCTGCTGTCCATCGGTTGGCAGGAGCAGGCTGGGCGGTGGTGAGATACGACTGTGAACATAGAGGCCGTCCTCATTGATCGAGTTGAAGAAGGCAAAGAGCTGGTAGTAGTCCTTTGCGAGGATGGGATCGTATTTGTGGTCGTGACATTTCGCACACTCCATGGTGAGGCCGAGGTAGGCCGTGCCCATCGTGTTCACGCGGTCCGCGACCCCGTCGATGAAGAACTCCTGCTGGTCGGAGCCGCCCTCGTTCGTCATCCGATTGAAGCGATTTGAGGCGGTGGCCAGCTTCTGATCCGGGGTGGCATTGGGAAGGAGATCTCCTGCGATGTTTTCGGTGACGAACTGCTTGAAGGGCATGTCAGCCTGGTAGGCCTTGATAACGTAGTCGCGGTAGGGCCAGGCTGTGAAATTAGGGTCCATATGGTATCCCCAGGTGTCGGCATATCGCATCGAGTCGAGCCACGGAGTAGCCATGTGCTCGGCATAGGCGCGGGAGGCCAAGAGAGAGTCTGCAGCTTTTTCGTAGGCGGTAGCGGGGTCGGATTTTAGGTCATTCTCGAAAGTCTCCAGTTGCGCCAAAGTCGGGGGCAGCCCTGTGACCGAAAAGCTCGCCCGGCGAAACCAACGAACCGGCTCGGCTTCCGGAGAGGGTTCCAATTCCTCCTCTTTCAGCTTGGCCGCTACGAAGTGATCGATGGGATTTTTTGGCCAGTCAGTCCCTGTCTTGGGAACCGGGATATCATCCGGTAGATCGACAAATGACCAATGAGGTTCATATTCCGCACCTTGCTCGATCCAGCGTTTGATGATGTCTTTCTCCGAAGCGGTCAGCTTGAGATTCGACTTTGGTGTCGGCATGATCTCGTCTGGGTCGTTGGAGATGATGCGCTGCCAAGCATCTGATTTTTCGAGCGACCCGGGGACGATGGCGTGCTTGCTGGAATCATTTTTGAATGCTGCGAAAGCACCCTCCGGAGTATCGAGACGGAGTTCGGCCTGGTTGTTTTTGGTGTCGGGGCCGTGGCAGAGGAAGCACTTATCCGAGAGGATGGGGCGGACCTCTGAGTTATAATTGACCTTATCCGAGGCGGTAGCGAGCCACGGAATCAGGGCCAAAAGAGTGGGGGTAAGATGGCGGGCGGTCATTACTGGAAAAGGCTAGAAAAGAAAGGTAGGCCAAAAGGCTGAACAGGGTAGGATGAAACTACGGAAATATTGCTCCGGTCTTTCGAGCGGGCAATTATTGAGGAGGAAAAATTTCATAAATGGATGGCGGCCTTTGCCGAATATCCGGATGCGAACTTTGAGCTGAAGCTCTCGGGCAATTACTCGACTAGGGAGTATTGTGTGCAGTATCGGGAGACGAATTTTAATTTTCTTGGAGGCTAAATCAGCCCCTTCCTGATGGCCGTTGCGATAGCTGCAGCAATATTGTTGCTCTGTAATTTGCGAAAGATATTTTCAGTGTATTCAACGATCGTGTAGTAGGAAAGACCCAGTTGCTCGGCCACTTCCTTCTTCAAGAATCCCATCGCGAGTAATTCCAGCACCTCGCGTTCACGAGTACTGAGGAGACTGCTTCCTTTTTGGGCAGGCGAACCAAGGGCCTCAAGAACCAGCCCCGCAAGATGAGGATCGATCACGCAGCCACCTTCGCTGACATCACGGATCGCTCGCTCGATATCTGCGATCGACGAGTTTTTGAGAATATAGCCCGCTACTCCAAGTCTGATGGCTTCCAGCGCGGAATGGTAATCGTCGTCTTGCGTAAGAACCAGAATCCTAATCTTGGGATCGTATCTGCACAGTGAGGGAATCAGTGTCAGCCCATGCTTTCCACCCAGTGAGAGATCGAGGAGAAATACTTCGGCTTTCAGAGACTTTCGCTTGATCGCTTCGATGCAGGCCTCAGCCCCCTCGAAAACACCCGTGCATTCCATGTCATCGCACAGCTGTAGCATGCTTTCGATGGACGTTCTAAACGCAGAGTTGTCTTCGACTAGTGCGACGGAAATTTTTTTGGGCATTTCGAAAAGTGATAACTAGATAGTGATTGTAATTTGAGCCCCTTTCCTGGGCTCGCTGTTAACCATCATGGTCGCCTGCATACGTCTCGCGCGTGCTTCTAAGCTGAGCAGCGGCAAGCGGTCAGCGGAGATACCGCGTCCATTGTCTGTGATAACAAGCTGAGTTCGCCGCCCTGTATTTTTTGCAAAAATCTCTACTCGAGTGGCATCCGCATGCTTGATCACATTGTTGAGCGCTTCCTTGAAGAAAAGAAGAAGATCCCATTTTCTTGTGTGGTTCAAGCGCTCGACTGGAGCAAGCAGCGCGAGGTTGCAGGTGTACTCAATATCGCCAAGTATCTGTTCCGCCGACTCCTGCATCTGCTTAGCCAGAGAAGCGGTCCTTTTTCGGCCCTCTAGAAAGTGAACAATTTGGCGTGTCTCTTGCGCAGTTGCTCTCGCGGTCTCGATGCAGTTATCAAGCAGCTTTTGCTGCATTTCCGTGGGACTCTCGACCATCCGCTCGAGGAGCTGATTTGAGTGGACGATACTACTTAGGTTCGCACCGATCTGATCATGGAGATCGCAAGCAATTCGCTCGCGAGTTCGCGTCCATTTCCGTGCTGCAAGCAACCGCACCAACCAGACAAGCAATAGGAGAATCAAAATGACGCTTACCGCCGCGAATGCTAGAAAGCGATTTCTTACGCGTTCACGATGCGATGCGAGCGCGAGATCGCTCTCGAGTGAGCTTCGACGTCTCTCCAACTTCCTGCGAGCAGTGAACTGCTCGACCCACAGCCGCAATGGAACGATTGTCCCTTCACTCGTACGCCCGTCGGTGAGATGTTCAGGTGCCTCTGAATAGCCCGCCGATAGTTGACCGAAGGTTCTTGTTTCCGGAACGACACCGGCTGTCAAAATCTCTCCGCCGCCGTATAGCTGGATTTCACCGAGAGCTATTCTTCTCTTGTTGATCTTAGTTCGAAAGTCGGGCAGGCCACGTTTCAAGGTGAAGCGAAAGCGGCGTGCTTTCACGGGTCGAATTCGGTGCATAAATGGATTCGCTCCAGGGCGAAAGAAATCTGCATCGCTTTGATAGAGTAGTTTGCGATCTTCCTCGCCGTCATCCAGGAGAGCTTCGAGCCGAATACTAGTCGGAAAGCTGGTTCCACTCGCTTGCGGAAAGTTGTGTTGAACGGAGAGAACCACCGGCCACAGTGCAAATCCGTCTACCGCGCAGGCGCGTCCCAGATCAAAATCTACTTCAAGCGTTTCCGCATGGACATGATAGCTACGCAACGGATGCTGAAGTTGTCGATTGATCGGGGAAAACAGCGTAAAACCGTCGACGAGGGCTTCCGAAGTCCACACGTAGCCGAAATTGCCGGAGGATGTAGCTTGGACATTGGAATTCAGCGCGACGTTTGCCGATCCTGCAAACGCAAATAATTCACTGAGGGCCAAAGTATACTCTCCGCTCCACCAAGTTGTATTACGAGCGTTCTCATACACCGTTATGCGCAACCCAGTAGCCAACCGATTATCAGGGCAGGAGAATAATTGCGGCTCGATTCCCGAGACACTGTAGTCGGTGTCCCGAAAATTGGCGATAGGTCCCCGCGAGCCATCTGGATGGACGCGCTCGATCACAAATCTTACAGGGAATCCAAAAGCCTTTAGCATGCCCTCGTCATCAGAGAAGGTTGCAGGCATAACTGCGACTAGGTCAACAGGCGCAGGGTTTGGAAAATCTAGAACAATCTCGATCTTTTGTTTTCTTCCGATCCCCGATGAAGCCCGGTAGCCAAGCGTCCATGGCGTCGCGCTGGGTAAGGTATCAGGATACTTCCCGATCTCCGCCTCAAGTTCATGTATCTCAGCTTGAATTTCGCGAGTGGAAGGCCCGCGCCAGTCAAACGCATGCGCGCTTCCTTGTGCGTGTAGAAGCAAAAAGATCACAAGGAGCCGAGCCGTTTTCCCGGCAGATGATTGGCTGCCGTCTCTAGCTGAAACAAGGAGCCGTCTACTCACAAATTGAGCCTAATTAGATTGGAGAAAGAAAGCGGCAAAAAAATTTAGGAGAGCCCCCCCAAAATACCGGGTTGTTCGGCGGATACCCAAGCCGCACAATGATGAAGTATTTATGTGCTCCACTTCCAGATTCGTGCCATTAGTCCTCCGCGTCCTTGCGGGGGTGGCTTCCGCTGTTTCGATTTCGCCGGAGGCAGCGGCGGGACAGCAGCCCAACATTATCGTCATGGTCGCTGACGATCTCGGGTTCGCCGACATCGGTTACAACAATCCGAACGTCTACTCACCCAATCTCGACGCGCTGGCTGCTGCGGGCGTCCGCTTCAGCCAACATTACTCCATGTCCCAGTGCACGCCAACTCGGGTTGCCCTGATGACCGGACAGTTTCCGTCCCGCCATGGCTACCAGGCACAGAAGGCGACCAACGTCCAATGCTTCTCACACGACACCCCCACCATTCACAGCATGTTGGACGGCCTCGGCTACGACACTTTCATGACCGGAAAGTGGCACGTCGGCTGCGAGTTCGAATGGGGCCCGATGTTCCATGGCTTCGATTCCGCCCACGGTTCGCTCGCCGGTGCCGTCGGGATGTACGACCATCGCTACCGACCGGGGAACGCCTACGAGATCACCTGGTTCCGCGACCACGAAATCATCGACGGCTACGAAAATGGCACCCACGCTACCGATCTGACGGCCCGCGAAGCCATCCGCTTCATCCAGAAACAGCGCGACAAGCCCTTCTACCTCTATCTCCCATGGCACGCCCCGCACACGCCGCTCGACGAACGAGGACCCTTCGTCGATACACCCACTCAGCTCGATCCCGCCAACCCCTCCCGTTGGCTTAACGAAGACCAAATCGAGTGGTTCAACGATCCCGATGGCAAGATCCAGTCTGAGACAGATCCCGAGAAACGTCTCTTTCTCGCTGTCGTCAATCATCTCGACCACGCGATTGGCCAGATCATCAAGACCCTTGAAGACACCGGCCAGCGCCAGAATACGCTCATCTACTTTTCCTCGGACAACGGTCCGCAGGTAAGTTGGGCGGGCAACGCGTATCCGGACGATCTTAACGTGACCAACTTCAACCAACCGGATTCCCTGCGTGGCAGCAAGACCGACGTCTACGAAGGGGGCATTCTCGTTCCAGGATTCATCAATTGGCCCGCAAAGATCGAGAGCAGGGTCGTGGACGAACCCGTCCATGTTGTGGATCTGTTACCGACTCTAGCAAACATGGTTGGGATCGACCCCGACCCCGAATGGGACGGCGCTGATCTCGCACCCCTCATCAAGGGCACCGGCACGCTGGGCGAGCGCACTCTCTACTGGCTTTGGAACGACGTGCCGGAAACCAGCAGATCCAATCGCTGGGCCCTTCGCCATGGTGACTGGAAGGTCGTCGAATACGGACCGCTACCGGACAATCCGGGAGACTGGCAGCTATTCAACCTCGCCTCAGATCCGGGAGAAACCAACGATCTCGCTAGTTCAGAGCCGGCAAAGTTGGCCGAGATGCACGCGATTTTCCTCTCCCAACGGGGCAAGGACAACACACGGACTCTGGTCAGCCCATTGCTGCAGGCACCAGCCTCCGCCAGCGGGGCATTCACAGTCACCTTGAAGTTTAACACACCGGTAAGCGGTGTGACTCTTGACGACTTCGCCATCGAAGGGGGCAATGGTTCCGGTTTCAGCGGCTCCGGATCCAACTATCAGTTCACCGTTACCCCTAATCTAGCCGGCCCGGGCGACATCACCATCAAGCTTCAAGATAAAGCCGCCAGCACGAGCGACGGTCGATCGAGCACTCCGAGCCAGACCGAAATCATCAAATACGATCCTAGCTCGACTACCGGAGCCGCCGTCCTCGGCCCATTCGGGCGCGGGATCGCGGCGCGCGACGATGCAACCGACTCCGGATTCATCATGTACAGCCTGATGTCAGTCCATCAGCGCTTCGCCACGAACCCCGTCAATCCCTTCCAAGCGAACCATTTCGTAGCCGTCCGGCACGGCGCCGGCGGATGGACCTACGACAACAACGAAAGCGATCTCGGCGGCAATAACATCCCCTTCACCCCGGTCGTCACCGATATTCTCGTCGCTTCGGTCGATTTCGGGAACAACACCGTCACCATGCTAGACGGCACAGACACCGTAACTAACGGTATCGCCACCGGCTATGCCAGCGGTGATCTGAACATTACCCCCGAATTATGGGATGGTAGCCCGAACGTCGGTGAATTTGGCGTAAACGGAACCACAATTACGCTGAACGCTGGCGAAGTCATCGGCCCATAGGCCGCGCCCGCCTTCAGGGCCTCTCTTTTCGCCCCTGGGAGACCTCCGCCTGCCCTCACCATCCCCAATACTCGCGTTTCTCCCTTTTCTGAAGACCCGGTTTGGGGAGACATCTCGGTCTTCACATGGGACCTGGCACCCGTCGGCGCCGACACAGAGATTCCGCAGTTGTTCCTGCGGCTCCACGCGAACCGGGTTCCCTAGAGTGATCTGATTGGAATCGCCTGATAGCTGGGTGAGTTACCCATTTCCAACGGCTCGCTCAGCGGCCTGCAGCGCCCCTTCGAGATAGCCGCCGTGTGTGGTCGAACTCTCGGTGCCGGCGATGCGCACGCTCCCGTCCCAGAGGCTGAGATGGTCGGGCTGGAGTCCGTAGAGAGGGTGCCCCATGAGTGGAGCGTCTTCCACAGTGGCCGTTAGTTTCTCGTTTGCCCAATCCATGACCACGGCATGCTTCGGGGAAAGCGCGGGGGTGCCAAAGTTCCGTTCCAACTGCTCGAGGCAGCGGTCGATCAGGCCATCGCCGAGGCTCGCCCTCTCAGCGGGGTCGAGACCGATGAACCCGAGAAGGGCGCCACTGCCGCCGGGCGACGACGCGTCGTGGCATTCGGCTAGTGCCCCCGACGGGCTGATGGCTGTGCCCGAAAGCCCCTGGTCTCGCCAGAACGGGCGGTCGTAGACGGCGAGGAATTTCGCCTCCCCGGCCATCCAGGTCGGCGTGTTCCGAAAGCTTTCCAGCACTTGGGGCGGGGGCTCCGGATGGAATGAGAGGGTCTTTGCCAGCAAGCGCAGCGGCATGGCGATGATGACGTTCTCCGCCGTGATGACGCGCCGTCCACCATCTTCTGCGGACACTGCCAGATCGATCCCGCCTTCGTCGCGGCGGGTGAGCGCGTGGGCGCGGTGGCCGAGTGATAAGCTTTCCTCCGGCAGGGTTTCGAGGAGCCCCTCGATGAGTCCGCGTGTCCCGTTAGTTAGGCGGAGGGAAACCCGGGGGTCGACCTGTCGATGGGGCTGGCGCCTGCGGTAGCCGCCGCCGTCGAGCAGGACATCACCGTCGTTGTGCTGGGGAAACGAAGCGAGGCCGAACTGCTCGACGAGCCGGGCGACCCTCGGGTTGGTATCTGGCCAAAACCACGACGCGCCGAATTCGAGGACCGCTCCGTCTCGCCGCTCGGTGCGGATGCGGCCGCCGAAATCTGGACGGGCTTCGATTAGATGGAAGGACTTGCCGCGGGAGTGAAGGAGATGGGCCGCGTAAAGCCCGCTAAGCCCACCTCCGACGATGAGTGTTTCTGTCTCCATACGGTGCGGCGGTAGGGCCCTATTTGAACTCCGGGAAGAACGGGTTGTGCGCCTTTTCCTCGGCGATCGTGCTCATCGGTCCATGCCCTGGACAGACCACCGTCTCGTCGCCGAGCGAGAACACTTCGGAGCGGTTGGTGGCGAGCGCGTCGTGGTAGGAAACCATGCCGCCGCCCATCGATTGGGCAAACAGCGCATCGCCGGCGATGGCCAGCGGTTTGGCCAGACCCTTGACGATGTAGGTCGTCCCACCGGGGGAATGGCCTTTGGTCAGCCGGGTTTCGATCTCCAGGGCGCCGAGGCGGAAGGTGTCGCCGGGTTGGAATCGCTTGGCGCCCTCCACTGGCTCGTAGGCATTTACGAAGGTCTCGATCCCGGGGCTGTGTTCCTCGACGCGCTTGCGGTCTAGGATGTGGTCGAGGTGAGAATGGGAGATGAACAGGTGGGTGAGCTTCAGCCCGAGCTCGTCGACGAGGGCGAGGCCATCGCTGGTGTCCGTCCCGGTGTCGAAGAGCGCCGCTTCCTTGGAGGCTGGGTCCCACAAGAGGTAGTAGTTCACGGTCATGTCTTCGAACACGGTGTTGAACTGCCGTAGGCCATCCAGCTCGACCGGGTCGGGGCGCCAGTCCCCTTTGGCCCTTTCGACGAGCGTGTGGGAGTCGAGCCCGAGCGGGGCGGCAACCTTGCGCAATGCCGCCTCGTCGAATTCACCTTCCTTGAGTGAGGCGATCGTGACCTCCGGGACGCCGGTGAGGAATTCGAGGATCGGGTCTTCGAGCCCCAGGCCGCGCATGGCTTTGCCGAGGATGTCTTCGAAGTTATCTTCCATGGGGATGTTGTTCATAATGTTTCGCGTTGGGTGTTGATGGTGATGCTGGATTTGGTTGTCTGCCGCGTCTATGCGGTCGTTAGATTCAAGAGGCTTTCGATGACTTTTTCCAAGTGCTCTGGTTGCCCGTGAAGCGCGGCGAAAGTCATGCCGCCCTCGAGACCTGAAAAGAGCGCCAGGGCGGCTTCGTGGCACCGCTGTTTTGTCCAGCCCCCGTTGGCTGCCTGAAAGGCGACCTCTAGCCACGCCACGTTCTTGTCGCTGAACACGCGCAGCGTGTCCCGGACGGACTCTGGGATTTTCCCCATTTCCCCGGCGAGAATTCCGCAGAGGCACGCCCGCCCGTCGCTCTCGAGTGCTCCCTTGAAGAGGCTAGCGTAGTGGCGGATGGCGTCACTGCGTTGAGGGTCGCCAAGAGCTTCCAAGAACCGCTCGGTGTAGCGCTCGGCCACCGCAGCGGCGAGCGCCTCCTTCGTCGGGTAATGATAGTGAACGCTTGCGCTTTTGATGGAAAGTTGATCGGCGATCTGCCGGAAGCTGAACCCGTAGTAGCCGCCATCCCGAATCATGAATTCGGCAGCATCAAGGATCTGTGTGGAAGTATCACGCATGGCTATCACTTGGTAGGTAGGCTTTGCGAGGCACTTCGTCAACAGCAACTCGGATTCAGCTTCTCGGCAGTGCCGATTGCTCTGGCTGTGGTCCTGCTTTTCTTAGATGGCGACAGGCAGTTCTGGCAGGTCTATCTCAGGTTCGCCCACATTGTTCAGCGCGTTGGAAAAGAAGGTCATCGCGACATGGGCAATGATCTCGAGAATTTCTCCATCGTTGAATCCGGCGGTCCGGACGGCGGTAAGATCGGCATCACCGACTCTGCCTTGGTTATCGAGAACGGCGAAGGCGAAAGTGATCGCTGCCTGTTCTTGGGGGTCATTCACCTGCCCGTCGATGAGTGTTTTTAGCTCATCGGTTTCGATGCCATGGGCACCAGCAGCATGGCCATGGGCGGTGAGACAATAGCCACAGCCATTGCGTGCCGAAATGGCGACGGCGATCTCCTCGCGGATCTTAGGCTCTAGGGAGCCTTCGCCAAGGGCGGCCGACAGCCCCGTGTATCCCTGCAGTATGGCTGGCGCATGCGCTAGCGTACTGAAGAAGTTGAGATGCTTTCCGAATGCCTGCTTGGTGGCTTCGAGAATGGGCTTGGCCTTTGCATCTGCCTCTTCGGGATTGACCGGAGTGATTCGTGGTTTGTTCATAGTAGATAGATGGCGTTTTACTTAGTTGCGACCCGCGATGACACCGCCATCGACGTCCCAGATGGCACCAGTGACCCAGCCAGCTTCGTCGTTGAGAAGGAAATCGATCACAGAGCCGACATCCCGGGGCTGGCCAATCCGCCCGATCGGGTGGAAATCGTTGAAGCCCTGTAGGGCGTTGTGGATCTCGGCAGGCTCGATGAAGGCGCCGTAGATCGGCGTCTCGACGACGGCAGGGGACACAGCATTGACCCGCACGCCGCCCTCGGCCAATTCCATGGCGAGGTGCTGGGTGAGGGAGTGGAGTCCGGCTTTAGCCATCGAGTAGGCCGATGAAGGCGTGGCCTTGATCGCCTGCTTCGCCCACATGGAGCCAATGTTGACAATGCTGCCGGCTCCCTGGGCGGTCATTTTCTTGGCCACTGCCTGGGTGATGAAGAAAAAGGCTTCATTGATGTCGAGCTGCTGGTGGTAGTTCGCCCGGGTGTGCTCGAGGAAGGGTGTCGGGGAAAAATAACCCGCTGCGTTGATCAGGTAGTCGTAGGTGGTGTCACTCGCCCCGATCTCGGCGACAAAGCCATCGACAGCACCGGTGTCGTAGAGGTCGAGCGAAACGGTGCGGACGTCTGGGGCTCCTGCTTCGCGGAGCTGGGCGGCTGCGGCGTCGAGCTTGTCCTGGCATCGGCCGAGGATGGTGAGGTTGACGCCACGCTTTGCGAGGCGGTTGGCGGAATCGAGACCCATTCCACTGGAGCCTCCGACGATTAATGCATTTTTCATAATATTTAGTATTTTTATAGATTTCATGGACGATTCTCGTCGATCTACCTATCGAAAGGTAGGTCGAGGGCGAAAAATTGCACAGCTCGAACTGAGCGTCAACCCAAAAGATCTATCGATAGGTAGATTTGCGTTGAGGAAGGTGTAGCGCTGAAACTTAAACGTCGACTGCTACCCGCTAAATCTTCAGAAGCGCCAATAAGAAAGAAGCTTTCCTCTGGTCGGAAGTTCCGAAAAAAATTCTTTTGAAAAGAAAAGATGAAAGCGGCGGCGATTGACCTGGGTATCCGCTACTCGTTCGTGGCCTATGATCATGGCTTGCTGATAGAGCGAGTTGAGAAATACTCCCGCCCTCCTTTTCCCATCAACCAATAATTACTAGATCAATTATGTCGACCGCTTCCGCTGAATCCAATGACCTAAACGACGATGACGTCGCAATCGTAGCTGACCTCAAGTCATCGTATGCGCAACTCAAAGAGGAACTTGCGAAGGTCATTGTGGGCCAAGAGGAAGTCATTGAGCAAATCGCGATTTGTCTCTTTGCTCGCGGGCATTCCTTGCTGATGGGGGTTCCGGGTCTTGCGAAGACGCTCTTAATTAGC
>CALBVA010000243.1 GCA_937969125.1 uncultured Verrucomicrobiales bacterium
TGATGGGCTAATGCCGCCATTCCTCCAGCTAATACCATCACACAGGCAGCCAGAAAACGGGGTGAGAAAAAAGGCATCACAGGAAAAAAACAGGCGATCGATTTTCATCGACCGCCTTTCGTAAATAGCTCGTTAATGAGCAGGATCAATTAGGAACGTCGACGACGCATCAACGCAAGTCCGCCCAAAGCAGCTAGCAAAGCTGATGATGGTTCAGGGACTACGCTGAAATTAAATGTCCCGGTCTGGGTCTGAGGCCCGATAGAAGAATCAATAATGTTCGTTCCAGCGACGGTGAATTCAATTCCCCAATCTCCTGGAGCGGAGAAGCCGAGGTTGAAATGAGCCTCACCTCCAGCGGGGAGGGTGATGGTATTATTATTTGTCTCACCGGCATCGACTGATGACAGGAAGAAATTCGGGGCTCCACTGGCATCGAAATCCCAAGCACTGAAGCTTTCATCACCGGGCTGCTGGACGACTCCGTTCAGAGTCACTGACCCGAGGGTGAAGGTGATCATGCTCCATTCTCCGACCGCAAGTTCTTCGGTGGCGAACCCAAGGTAAGGTGCATTTTGGCTTGCTGCGACGCTCTGGCTCTGAGGCAGCACCCAGACGGATCCACCACTGGAAATACCCGAGCCAGCGGCAAACGCATCGGTGGGGAAGGTCGTCATTGTTGACGTCGGCACCTGGATGGTGAGATCTCCAGCTGCGAATTCGGCTTCGGTTCCTGTCGCGCCATCCACCACGGCATTTTCGGAGACGTGGTTGTGCAGGAAAAATTCTGGCGGCTCGCCAGGTTCATCTTCATAGGCGATCCCGATGTCACCGTGTCCGGAGGAGTAGACTACGGCAGCAGCAGGGGCAGCCGCAACAGCAGTGAGCAAGGCGAATAATGGCTTTAGTTTCATAGCAACCGCAGAATCATCAGATGCAAGTGAATTGCAATAAGGAAATTTCAAAAAATACATCACCGAGCGAGGAGTCGGAAGAATCCCGGTTCTTCGTCGGAAATCTCGCGCCTCAGGGCCCGCTTCATGATTAAGGAGACGGCATTGCCTTCCTCAGCTCCGGTTTCGAAGAGTTCCAGAGGGAAGCCCGGCCTCCCTACATCTAGATAGGTCCAGGATCTGAGATCAGAACTGGTGCCTGAGACCAGCTCCGGAGAGGTTCCGTTGAGTGGGTCTTTATGGAGATCTCGTAAAAAGATCATCCGCGCGTGAGTGCCGCCGGGCTCAATCTGGACATTGGTTAATCCGGGACTTCCCTGCACTGGATCGGCTCCCGCTGCATCCATGAGATACTCAAGACGGTGGTTCCGCCCATCCTCATTAAAATCTCCCAAGGGATCGGTCAGAGCTCCCGCTTCGAGCCCGTAGGCTCGTTCATAACTGTCAGCCCAGGCTGCGAAATCGTAGTCGATCAGGAGCCCGGCGGCACAGCGGAGAGTGAAATTCCCGCTTGCGGAATCGGCTTCCGATGCGCGGAAAGATAGGGTGTGAATTCCACGATCAGTGAATGACAAGGTGTCTGCCACGCCATCACCGAGGGTGAAGGCATCGCTGGCATCAATCCCGTCGGCTGTATTGAAAAAGCTGCCAAAACTCACCTCGCCCGGACCAGTGTGACTAAGCAATTGCAGGGTCACCCCGTCAGGGAAGTCCACTGCGGCCCCTCGCTGGGCAAGTGACTCCGGCAATCCCGCCGTATCTGGGAGACTGACACCCGTTGCATTGAAGGCCGCCGGACAAGCAAAGCCGTCCGCTGCTGCCGGGACTTCGACGAGAGCTCTGCGCTCGCCATAGATCACGCCATTTTCGGTATCGGATAGGCCGAGTGCCCAACGTCCGTCTTCATGACAAACCGTCGCGTTCACCTCACCAAGGGCACCGGAGTGGGGGATGAGGAATTGAAAGATCTCCTCCTGACTGGTCTCCTCACCGGAGGGTCGCAGGCGTCCGGAGGCCTCTACCTCGACTTGATAGTTGCCGGGTTTGGTGAAACCCCAGCTGAAATGGCTGTGTGCCGCTGCAGGGAGGGCTTTGATTTCATCCATCTCGGTGATGCCGTTATCGTCATCGGCCTCACCATCGTTCGTGTTAAAGTAGATGATGTTATTCCCAACGCCGTCCTGTTCCCAGAGCGCGAATTTTCCGCCTCGTTCCGGTCCACTGCCAGTGACCGACATGAGCTTCAGGCTGATGGTACCTCGGTTACTGTTTAAATAGTTATCTCCCACTCGGGTTTGAAACACAAAGGGGTCGGTAATGACCCGCATACCTAGGAAGTGATTGTTCAGACGAAAGCTCTGGGGGAGAATCCAGGCGGGCTGGTCAACCGTGCCCAGGAAGGACAGCGAATTGCTCAGAGAGGTCATCGCACCTGGTGGGGCGATGATGCGAGTCTCCGAGGCTTCCAGCCGGCGGATCTGAGTCCGATCATTAAAATCATCATTCAGATTGTAGGAGATGACGAGATTCCAGCCTGTCCCAGGGTCAGGATCATAGTCGGTTTGGATCTCATAGTGACCGTAAAGAAGATCTAGCTCCACCGCCGGTGACGACATGTTCAATCCCACCATAGCCACGGCGAAAATTTTATTGATGCATATTGATTGCATTTGCGGTGCCATTAGGGCCATAACCCAGCCATGCTTAGCAAGGATAAAATCGTGACCGGAACCGTCATCGTTCTGGCTTCGGCATTTCTCCTTGCACAAGCTCCCAAGGCTCCCGAGCAACCTGCTCCTCTCACCGACCCAGCTGAACCGGACGATGAAACGGCCCCAGTCACCGAGTCTCCTTCTGAGAACGAGGAGGTTCCGGAAATTGAAGAGCCCCCCGTTGAAGAACTTCCACTCGAAGAAATCCCGGTTGAGGAAACCCCAGACGAGGAGGTTCCGGTTGAGGTCACCGAGGCTGCTGAGCCCTTAGATCTCGAGGAACTCCCTCCCCTGGAAGAGCCTGTAGAGTCGGCAGATTTTGAAAATCCAATCGTTCCAGAAGACCCGGTGGTCGAGCCTTTAGAGGAGATTCCTGTCAGCGAAGAGCCGCTGGATGTCGCTCCTGACGATGACGGAGATATTGAAACTCTCGCCCCGGTGGTGGTGATTGGGCAGGCGGAGAATGGATCGCCCGCCGTTTTTGGCGCGCCGCTGGCGGTGAACCCCTTGCTTCAATTTTCCAGCCCCGGGACCACTGTGATCGGCGGGGCCGAGCTTCGCCGGAAGGTGGGAACCACTCTCGGAGCCACTCTCGCTTCCGAGCCTGGCATTAGTGCCAGCTCATACTCACCCGGCGTTTCACGACCGATCATCCGAGGGTTTGAGGGCGTGCGTGTGCGCACCCTCCGCGATGGATTGGGCACCATGGATCTCAGCGAAGACAGTCCGGATCATGGCGTGCTTATTGATACCCTTTTGACCGAAGAGGTGGAAATCCATCGTGGTCCAGGATCCCTGCTTTTTGGAAATTCTGCCATTGGTGGTGTGATCAATACCCGGACCCGCTACATCCCTAGCGTGGCGAATGGGGAGCCTCTGGCCGCGACTGCCATCGCCGGCTACGATACTCAGGGGAATGGCTATCACTTCGCCACCGCTGCCGAGCTACGATTCAAGAACTTAGCCTTCGGATTCTCTGTCAGTGAGCGATCCGCCGGAGACATTTCCATTCCCGGTCGGGCTCGGACTTCGCGGTACGAAGAGCTGGAGCAGCCACAGGTTTTCGTCCCGGGAGTTGGGGCCGTAGCCGTTCCCAATCCTAAGGGGACATTACCAAATTCTTTTCATGATTCATCCAGTTGGTCGCTCGGAGCTCGCCTTGGATCAGAAGATTCCTTCTCCATCGGACTCTCCCATCACCACTTCGAGTCCAGTTATGGGATTCCCTACAGCTTTCCCGGAGATGAAGTCGATTTCTTCGGTGACTTTTCCATTGATGCGGAACTGGACCGCACCGATCTCGAATTGAGCTACCGCGCAGAGCCTGACAGCTGGCTCCGCAAGGCCGGGCTGCGTCTCGGCTTCGGCGACTATGCGCATGCGGAAAATTTTGACGGTCAGGGGAAAGATGCGGGGACTCGTTTCACTGAGACCGCTTTTCAAAGAGACACCTTCGAAGCCCGCCTGGACTTCTACCATGGCGAGGAAGACGATGCT
>CALBVA010000244.1 GCA_937969125.1 uncultured Verrucomicrobiales bacterium
CTCTTCGCCCGCCTCTTCACGAAAATCCTTTAACTCGTCATTCCCCTGTCTGCCAATCTGATAGAGCCGCATCAATGCTCCAATCTCATTCTCACCTATGATTTCAAGATAGCGCTCAAAGGTCTCCCAATCATCATCACCGATTTCCCCCTTCTCTGAAAGCGATTGCATCCAGCGAGCCGCCTGACGGTAATTCTTGGTCGATTTTTTAAGTTGGCCTACCTGTGCTTGAGCAACTTTCTCCGCCTTGGAATCAACGAGAAATTTAATGGGAATGAGCGCGGCCATCAACAAGCCAAGAGTGGGTGCCCCAAAAGCACCCGCAGTGACCGCTCCCGCTCCTGCTGCCGCCACCCCCGGATCAGCAAGGTTTCCTTTCAACTGACTCAGTATCCCGGAAATTAAATCACAGACACCAGAGGTTAATTTTCGATTTGATAGGACAGTCTCTACCTTTGGCATAATCTCTATTCTAATAGAGATTACTTATATTGAATGGAAGTGCAAAAGCCTCACATCTTTGTAATTCTGACCGGTAAGATAACGGCAGGGCCAGCTCTCTGTTACTTTCGGAGTTCCTATGGCGAAGCAGTGGGTACCGGGAAGGGCTTCAACGAAGGTTCGAAGAGAGTGCCAATTAGAAGTCCAATTGGGCTACTTTACGCTGGTGAGGTTGCCTTGGATAGCGCGGCGGCGGTAGAGGAATTCGAAGAGGTTACCTTCGTGAGGTTGTTCCCATTGGACTCGGTTAGTTGGGAAGGGGCCGATGTTGAGGCGCTCGATGTCGGGGCTGATCATGAGGTCCTGGATCCAGTCCTTGTCCTCGGTGAAGGCGCTGACGACGAGGGTTTCTCCGATACTCTCCAACATTTCGCTCTGGGGCATTTGGACAATGCTGGCGAAGGGGAACATGAACTCGGTGTTGGCGAGTGAGTGTTCCTTGCTGTCGCATGCGATGAGGGTTGGGCGGAGGTAGGTTTGATCGAAGGCTTCGACTTTGCGGTCGCCGTTTCGGAATTTGGCAGTGACATCGGTGGCTCCGGGTTCGTCTTCTAACAGGCCCTCGATCATGCCGTCGATTCCGCTGGCGAGGTCGGTATTGGCAAAGCCGCAGAGGAGGGCGTTTTGATCATCGCGGGCGAGGGGTTCGACCTTGGCGAGTTCGGCGGCGATAGCTTCGGCAATATCATCCCGACCGGATGGGACGAGGATGGAGGAGGTATTGATACAGCTGCGGCCACCGTTGGCTGCGATAGAGGTGACGAAGACATCGAGGTGGTCTTGCCACTTGTCGATGTAGTCTTCGCCGATGAGGATTTTTGAGCGTCCGGTGCCGTGGACTTGGATGGTTTTGAAGGGGGCGTATTTTTTGACGGTGACATCGGAGCCAAAGGAGATACCGGCGCCGCAGGAGGTGAGGAGGGTATCGCCGCCTTCGTGAGTGGTGGGGTAGAAGCCGAAGGCTTGCTTTGGGAAGCCGGCCTGGATCATGGCTTGGACGATGCGGAGAGGGGTGAAGGGGTCCTCGCGTCCTGGTTTTAGGAGGACGGGAATCTTCATGACGAGGGCGGGAATCCAGAGGGAGTTGACGGCGGGGGCGTTGCTGGGGAGCGAGACGCCGAGTGAGCTGGTGGTTGGGTAGAAGTTGACATCGAGGCCATCGACGGAGGCGAGACCGCGGTCGAAGATTTCGAGCGACATACCGCGGGTGAGTCCGCCAATGACAGTGCGGATTTGGGACATGGCGGCGTGGATTTTCCCCATGTTCATTTTGACAAGGGTGTGGGGAAGCCGGGTGAGGTCGGAGAGGGACTCGATGTATTCCTGCGGGCTCTGGGTGGAGTCGCCGCAGGGGAGGTCGGCAGTCATGAAGAGTTCGGCGGCAGCTTCGCAGTAGTCGGCGAGGGTCTCGGCGGGGATGGCATCGAGGGCGGCCTTGGACTCTGAGATGCGGAGGAGATCGCGACGAATGAGGCCGGGATTCGCGGTGTGGGTGGTTAGGTTGTCATTGAGCTCGGCAAGGTCGGCGGAGTGGTAGGTTTCGCCGAGGCGGAGGATTGGGATTTGCATGACTTTTAGGTGGGTGGGGTGGTTTTGGGTTCGGCGGGGCGGGTTGGCTATTGCTTGTGGGCTTTGAGGGCTTGGGTAAAGCGGTTGTGCATTCGTAAATTCTTAAGGATCTCATTGGAAAGTGACCTGCCAAGCCCGCACACCACAGGGCTTAATAGACCCCTTCAATGACGGCTTTGGTTCCACTTTGGAAAGGTCTGACATCGCCGACTCCGTCCCAGGGGAATTCTTCGCACTCGGGGCGGCGGATGGCTTCGTCGCGCTCGAGGAATCTGGGGACGAAGAATTCCTTGGTCATGGTGGTGAGCTCGACGCGGCCGTATTCGCCGTATTCGACGAGCTTGGTGGAGTCCTTTGGATCGACGACGCGGAGCGTGGCGCGAGGTTGAGGGGCGTGGTAGGTGAGGCTGTATTCGCCGGGTTCGCGTTTTTTGGAGATGGCGAGGCCCATGAGAGTGTTACCGTAGGTGGGGGCGTAATTGATCTTACCCTCAAGGACTTCCTCCTGGATAAATTTCACATACTGCGGGGTCATGGTGGTGCCACCGGCGAAGACGCCACGGATGCCGGCATCGGCGAGCGACATCCGGAGGGAGAGCGATTCAAGAAGGCGCGGGGTGGTGAAGAGACACTGGATATCGCGGTGGCGGATGATGGTGACGGCTTGGTCGATGACGTGCTCTTGATAAGCCTTGGCCATTTGCATTTCACCCATGCCGATGAGGCGCTTTACCCAGCGTGGGTCGAGGTCGATGAAGTAGCAGGCTCCGCCGCGGATATTGGCGAGGTGTTCGATGGCCATGCGGAGGCGACGCGGGCCGGTGGGGCCGACCATGAGCCAATTGGCACCCTGCGGAAAAAAATCGGGGCCGTAGTGCTCGGAGAATTCGGTGTAGTCGGTCTTATAATCATCCCAGCCGATGCGCTGCTTCGGCATGCCGGTGGTGCCGCCGGTCTCGAAGACGTTGTAGGGCCGGCCAAGGTATTGCTTGGGGATGAATTTCGCGGGGTCTTCCTTGCGCAGGACTTCGTCGTCGAAATTATCAAAGTGCATCATGTCGGCGAAGCACTTGACCTTTTCACGAGGATCCCAGCCGGCGGCCTTGGCCCAATCGAGCCAATACGGGCAGCCGGTTTCAGGAGAAAAATGCCAGTCGATCATTTCCCGGGTGTGGGTATCGAGCTGGGCGGAGGCTTCGGAAACGGTGAGGGAGGCACTCATGGTAGTGGATAGAGAAATACGGACACCCAGAAGTAAACTAACACCGGGGTCCCGCAAGTCGGAGTTTGAGAAGGGTTCGGGGCGCGTTCGACCTTGATTTTTCTGCCCGACCCACCACGTTCCGTCCATGTCTTACGATCTCGTCGTCATCGGTGGCGGCCCCGGCGGATACGTCGCGGCCATCCGTGCTGGTCAGCTGGGTAAAAAAGTAGCCTGTGTGGAAATGGAACGCGCCGGAGGCACTTGCCTGAATTGGGGTTGTATCCCCACCAAGGCTCTTCTGAAAAACGCCCATCTTTACCACCAGCTGAAGCATGATGCGGAGAAATTCGGCCTCAGTTTTGATAATCTTTCCTACGACTGGTCGAAGGTTGTCGGGCGCTCTCGTCAAGTCTCCGGACGCCTTGCAGGTGGCATTGAGTTCCTTTTCAAGAAAAACAAGGTGGATTACGTGAAGGGCTTCGGCTCCATCGCCGGATCAGGCAAGGTGGAGGTTAAGAAAGAAGACGGCTCCACTGAGATCCTTGAAACAAAGAACGTCATCGTCGCCACCGGCGCGAAGTCACGGGAACTTCCGGGTCTCCCCTTTAGCGGGGCCTCGGTCATTTCTTCCAAGGAAGCCATGGTTCTGGAAAAGCAGCCCAAATCGATGATCATCATCGGAGCGGGTGCGATTGGAGTGGAGTTTGGCTACGTTTACAATGCCTTTGGGACCGAGGTCACGATCGTCGAGATGATGCCGAATCTCCTTCCCGTGGAGGACGACGAAGTCAGTGATGCCATTACAAAGAGCTATACGAAGCAGGGCATCAAGTGCCTCACCAATACCAAGGTCACTGCCACGAAGGACAATGGCTCCTCCGTCACCATCACCGTCGAAAATGACAAGGGAACTCAAGAACTCACGGCGGACTGCTGCCTGGTCGCTATCGGTGTCTCCCCGGTTCTTCCCGGCGGCGAGCAGGTCGGCCTAACGGACCGCGGCTGGGTTCAGATCGATGACCGCTATCAGACCTCGATCGATGGCGTCTATGCCATCGGTGATATCTCTGGTCCTCCTTGGCTCGCCCACACGGCCTCATTTGAAGCGATCCAATGCGTCGAGGGCATCTTCGTCGAGGGTCACCAGGTGAAGCGCGTCGGCGACTTCCCCGGATGTACCTATTGCTACCCGGAAGTGGCTTCGGTCGGAAAAACCGAGCGCGCTCTGAAGGAAGAGGGCATTGAATATAAAGTCGGTAAATTCCCTTATCAGGCTCTTGGCAAGGCCCAGGCTAGTGGCGAGACGGAAGGCTTCGTGAAGCTCCTCTTCGGCAAGGAGCACGGTGAAGTCCTCGGTGCACATATCATCGGTGAAAATGCTACTGATCTCATTTCGGAAATGGGTCTCGCGCTCTCCCTGGAGGCGACCATTGATGACATCCACGCCACCATTCACGCTCATCCCACTCTCGCTGAGGCCATCCATGAGGCCACGCTGGATGCCGATGGCCACGCCATCCACTTCTAAGACCCCAATCCGACCTCGCTCGATTTCACAGTGGCCGACTTTCAATCCAGCCCGATCTCGTCTTCAGCCCGATCAGCGAAAAATCCGGTTGGGTGGCACTTCGAGCGGGCGGGGCAAGAACACGGGCCGATGGAATTTCGCGAACTCCGCCTCCTCGCCAGCCAGCGTGAGATCCAGGCGGAGGATCTCGTCTGGAATACCGACGATCCAAACAAGCGCCCAGCAGCCTCCTTCATCGGACTCATCCCGGCTCAAAAGCCAACCGAGGTCCCCCCGGCCTCCGATGTCAGCGATGCTGATCCCTATGCAGTCCCGAAGACCCGCACCATAGCGGACGGTCCTCCGGGCGGACTTTACCTTCCTCATCTCCAGCACTCCAGCTTCTCGCTCTTTTTTGGAGTCCTCGTTCTCGCCATTGGGCTGGGCTTCATTGCATGGAAGGTCCCATTGGAAGAAATCAGATCGACCGTGATTGTCTTTTCGGGTCTCGCTCTGATTTCGTGGATCGGCCTTGCTGTCGTTTATTTGCACCGGGCCTGGGACATGATGCATATGTTCGGCGCACCTTTTACCGGGGGGAAAGCCATCCGATTCCTCTTCGTCCCTCTATTTAACGCCCTCTGGAGCTTTGTCGTTTTGCACGGCTGGGCCGGCCTCTGGAATCGCAGCGTCGAAAGCCACCCCGGCCTCTCGCTCGCCCGCCGGGTCTGGCGGCCCACTTTCTTCATCTTCTCCGTCCTCTTTCTCATGTCCCAGACCCTGATCATGATGCATGCCTTTACCGGAGAATGGCCTTCTGATCTTCAGGACCACCGCCACCTCATCTCGCTGGGCGTCCAGGCCGTCACCCTGCTCTTCGGACTCGCCTGCTGGTATCAGATGACTACCGCGATTAACTTCCTGGCACGGAAGAAAAGTTAGTCGTTCTCACATACCCATCCCGCTTTTTCCCTGTCTGATTAGTCTGCCAATAACTCTTCGTAGCAGCTTCCAGACAGGTCAGCCACCCATCCCGGCAGGCTGCTGTGTCGATACACACCGTGTGTCCCACATCCACTGGAATTCCAGCACGCTGGATGGTATGGCCACAGACGACATATTTTCCTGAGGAATGCTTCTTCGCATCCGGGAAGCGACGCCACAACATCTCCTCTTCATTTTGCTCGGCAATCGGCATCTGATAATCCACGCCTCCGTGAACGTAAATCTGATCCGAAGTTTCGTAATAAGGTTCACATTGACTGATGAAGTCCCAATGCGCCTCAGGCACCTGACTGAGTTTCCCGCCATAAGAAGCCAGCGTATCCGCCCCCCCGACATTGCACCAGTAAAGATAATGCTCCGGCGAGTTGTTAGCCTCCTCCATGATTAGTTCGTGGTTCCCCTTCAGCGTGATGAGATTAGCATCCCAAGGCCACCGAATCAGATAATCAATCACCCCCTTGGAATCAGGCCCCCGATCCACGTAGTCCCCCAGCATGACGACCTGATCCTCGGCTGTGGGCTTCACAAAATCCATGAGCTGCTCCAAAGAAGACAAGCATCCATGAATATCCCCGACTGCCAGAATCCTGCTCAAAATAATCTGTCACAAATTAGTCACCAGCCATTCCTGCCGCCAAGTTAAAAGCTCTTCATTTTCTCCCAACGTCCCTGCTCGCCTCTCAGCCTCTCCCAGATCAGCCCCAGCGACTCCCCCAAGCGAATATCTTTCGGTCGATAGGAATCTCCACGCATCTTCCCGTCCTCGTCATAGGACAGGTGCCATTGGAACATCGGCATCAGCTGCTCGTGCTCCACGTTCCGTATTTCTCCGAAGCGCATGTCAATAAAGACGACCTTGCCCTCTTCGGATTTTCGCGCCACCCAGTGCCCCCGGGAGAACCACTTCAAGCTCTCCAAAAGCTTTTCACCCTCGAACTTCTCCACCAGCTCTCGCTGCTTTGGCATGTAGTCAAAGCCACCCGCCTTTGAATCCATCGGCGACCAATAAGTTACGAAGTAGCCTTCATCGGTTTCCGCCAGGCCTCTCCACAGGATCGTGTTGAGTGGAGAAGGAGTTACCGTTACCAACCTCGCGCCCGGCACTTGATCCTCCAGATTCGCACGAATCCGATCAGTCGCCCACACCTTCATCACGAAGCTAAAGCACACATAGAGACAGCTCAGAACCACTGCATTCCGCACCAAGGTCCAACTCATTGGCTTCCAATTCTCCATTTCAAATTCCTCCTCGCTCTCCCGGTCCCTCCGGTACCAGCAAATGAATCGCCACAGCACCCGCCACAACCGCACCCCGAGGCACACCAGGAGTGGCAGCGTGAAGAACAGATCGATGATGAAGAGATTACTCAATGACACTCGCCGATCAGAAAACGGCTCATAAATCTGCGTTCCATAGGTCGTAAAGACATCAATAAGCACATGGGTGCTCCAAACCAAAAAAATGAACCAAAAGGTCCGGCGTACACTCACTCCGCTTTCCCGGTGAAGCATCGAAAGCGGCTTCGCAAATAACAGGCTCCCCACTACCATCGCCAAGATCGAATGGGAAAGTCCCCGATGCCACTTCAGACGGTCTGCTTGATCAAAGAAACCGGAAAAAATGATATCCAGATCTGGCAGCGTCCCAAAGAAAAGGCCCCAAGCCATCCCCTTCCAGCCCAGCTTCCGCCCCAGCACCAACTCCCCCACCACTCCTCCCAGAGCTGCCTGCGTAATAAAATCCACGCGCGGAAATTAGACCCGTTCACGCTTTCATCAAGAGCATCCTCACTCCCACCAC
>CALBVA010000245.1 GCA_937969125.1 uncultured Verrucomicrobiales bacterium
AAAATCGCATCGCAGAGACAAAAAAAATCATCACCGCCAATGGGCCGGATTCGCGCAATGCCTCTACGGAGAAAAATACTCCACTTGCCCAGTTTCGACTCGCTGATGGGAATCTGGATTGGAAGAGCATCGCCGAAACCATGCTCCAGGAAAACAACTACAGCATGACCGACACGAAAACTATGATGCAGCTCCAGGCCGCCGTGATGAAAATGTCCGTTGAGGAACTGATTGAGAATCTCTCCCTCATTCGTTCCCTCGATCTGCCAGCAGCAGTCGGCACCCGATTACAGACATTCATCATCGAACGACTCAGCAAGAAGAACCCTGCTCTGGCCCTCGAGGCTCTCTCCGAGATCAAAGAAGGTCAGGACGGCTCACACCACTGGCTCAGGCGACATGCCTTTGACGAACTTGCCAAGAAAGATCCCTCCGCCGCTGAAAAATGGCTCGAGGCCGAAATCGCCAAGGGCAGCTTTCCCGCCAAGGCGCTCGATCCGGGAAAAAATCCCGTTCTCGAATTTGAAAGCCGCCTTATCGCCAATCTACTCACCTCCGATCCTGCCAAGGCTAGAGCACGCCTATCCGCACTCAGCGAGATCGAAAGAGAGGGTGCCTTCAAAGACCGCTACAGTTGGCGGGTGAAAGGCAAGTTACCGAAAGGGTATAACGCATTCATCCGTGAGAATTTCCCCGAGGATAAAGCAATCGCCAACATCGCGAATGCCTACGGCTCCATTAACCACGATACTCTGGAGTCGCTCGACAAGTCTCTCGAGGGAGTCGACTTCACCCCAAAGGAAAAGGCCGCGGTGATTCGCTCCGGGTTCGAGAATTTCTTAAACTATGGTCCGCAGACCCAGAACCGATTGGAAGAAGCCTACCAATGGGCCAAGACCAAAGTTCCCGAGGAGGCCTCCGGTATGACCGCCAAAGCCCTTGCCCAGAAAGCCTTTCAAACCTCAAATTATAAAGAATCCTTTCAGACCGCTCTCGCCATGGCAGAAGAACACACCAGCCCGGAAATCGCGGTCGGCTTCGTCCAGGCAAGCTCCAGTCGCGGGGATAACGCTATCAGCAACATTCTCCCGATGTTGGGAGACCAAGAACTCAAAGACAAGTTCCAGGCCATTTATGATTCCCTGCAAACGGACGAACCCGACGTCGATTCAGAGTAAGCCCTCCCCTATCCTTTAATCCATCCCGCTATGAAAATCTCGCTCATCCTCACGGCCCTCATCATCGGACTCGCGGCGGTCTTTGGCGTCCCCCGCCAGCTCCGAATCAATAAACTCACAACGACCTGGAAAGGTCTGGAAAGCCATGCTGAAGATCTGGAGATCCCTACTGATCCCTCGGTCAGCTTCAGTGCCACCTCCCGCAGCCGTAGCGTCAGCGAACGGGCTGCGAGGGAGAAAGAAGTGGAGGAATTTGCCACATACCTCACCGAGTTCGCCCAGAGAATGCAAAAGGCCGAGGAAAGTGGCGAAGCTGACCAAAGCGAATTCCAGGAAGAAATTACCGAAGTCATTCTCAAGATGACCAACCTGTCCACAGAAGACCTCCGCACTCTTTTCAAGGCTTTCTCGGAGGACGACACGCTCGATAAGAGAATGAAGGAAGGTCTCATTGGATTTTCCATCATGATGATGGCCTCGGAAAACCCCGAATCCGCCCTCATTCTGGCCCTACAGGCTCGGGACTCACTGGGCGAGGAAAACGACCACCTGCTCCAGATGACCCTTGCCCAGTATGCCCAAAAAGACCCTACCGCTGCCGCCCAATGGTTAATCGATCACAAAAATCATCTCAGCGAAAGTGACTCTCATATCTACCAGCCCGTCATCAGTCAGGCCGCCACCAAAGACTTTCAGGTGGCCCTCGAGCTGATCAAAACCCTGGAGCTGGAGAACGCACACGGAGCCCTTGCCCGATCTGTCACTCCGGAACGAGCCAACGAGCTACTCGCCGCACTCGAAAAGAACAAAATCAGTGAAGCAAATCGCCAGCAGATTTTCTCCAGCCTAGCGAGCAGCCGGGCGTTTTTGACCGATTTTAAAACCGCCTCATCCTGGCTCAATGAGGCCGACCTCAGCCCACAAGACCGATCGAATTTCATCCAATCTATCCACTACTGGAGCACCAAGGAAAATGTCTCCGAGTGGCTAAGCTGGGTGGGTCAGCAGGAAGTAGCCGACGAAGATGGAATCAATAAACGGAATTCGACGATCGCAAGTTTGATCAATAACTGGGCGCAGGAGGACTTTGCAGCGGCCGGAGAATGGATCAACCAACAGCCTGACGGAGTGGCCCGTGACCACGCGACCCTGAACTATGCGCGGACCATCTCTCGCCATGAGCCCGCAGCCGCCGCCGACTGGGCGGACGCCCTTCCCTCCGGCCCGGACAAGACCAGGCTCGTCCAAACGATTTACCGAAATTTCAAAACGAAGGACCCCGAAGGCGCGGCCGCCTTCGCCCAGAAACACGGGCTCGAAGAAAATGCAGCCGAATCCCAGGGTGAGATCGAGGCGATCCTCGAGTAACAAGCCACTCACCATCCCGCAAAGGGATCAAGATGACAAACTTTTGAATCTCATCCGCTCCTCTGCCATAACCCCATGTCGATCATTCCCATTCACGCCGAAAATCCTCCGCCAGCCGATGAGTGGCAGCATTGGATGGATGCCAATCTCCCCCGGCTCTTCCTCTTCGCCCGGCAGCAAACCCGGAACGAAACTGATGCCGAGGATGTCCTACAAGAAGCCCTCCTCGAATCATGGCGGCGTAGTGGCGGCAGCGCTCCGGACCTCCCCCTGATCTACACCACCATCCGTCGGCGGGCCATTGATCTGGGACGGAAAATTAAGGTCCGTCGCGATTACCAAGATCAGCAAGAGGAACTGCCTCCGGAACACAGTTGGATCACACCCTGCTTCGAAGAGCTGGATGATCAACGTGAGCTTCGGAAAGTCGTCGCCACCCTCCCTGAAAATCTCCAGGAGGTCATCACTCTCAAAGTCTGGACCGGCCTCACCTTTCGAGAAATTGCCCAGGTCCTCGAGATTCCCCAAAACACTGCAGCTTCCCGCTACCGAATCGCTCTCGAAAAACTTCGCACCGCTCTTAACATTAAAGCGTCATGAATCCCCAGGATCCAGATCTCGAAAAACAGCTCCAGGCAATGCAGCCTCGCCTACCCGGCGATTTGCGCGACCGGATGATGGCTCTCCGTGAAGAAATCGCCGTGACCTCAGTCGTGACGCCCCTCGCGAAGCAATCGTGGTGGTCATTCCCCACCTTTGCGGTCACCACCGCAGCGGCCTGCCTTGCCCTGGTTGTAGTTTGGCAATCCTCACCGCAGCCGGTTGCGACACCTGAGGCGCAGACGAGCACCTTGATTGAAAAGGCCAGTCCCCCACCCTCCGCGCAAATCATCGTCAAAAAGCGGAAGACCGTCTCGATTGCCGATGACGGTCGCGTCTATCGACTCATGACCAAAAAATCCCCGAGCGGAAAAACCCGCCATCAGGCGGTCGCGCTCAATGTCTTCTAACAGCCACCTCTTCCGATGAAAATCACCCACTCCTTCGCTCTTCTCGCGGCTGCATTTGCCAGCTTCGCCCCGCTGTCCGCTCAGGATGAAATCAAGCCCCTCCTCTCCCCCCACTCGGCCACCACGGAATATCCCATGATGTGGCTCGGGGTCGCGCTAAACAACATCAACGCGGAGGGCGGGCCCTGCCTCGTTAGCTATGTCTGGCCTGGGTCGCCCGCCGAGTCCGCCGGACTGGAACCAGGAGATCTTCTTGGAAAACTGGATGGCGCTGCCGTCACCTCCTCAAAGCAAATCATCGATCGAGTGAAATCTGCAAAACCTGGCACGGTGATCACTCTGGAATGGATCCGTGATGGCCGGACCTTCAACTCGGCTATCTCGCTGATCCCCGAATCTCAAAGACCCTCGGTCGATGAAGAATTCGGAGAATGGATTGCTGCTGAAGAAGCTTATCTCTGGGACTTTCTTCGAGGCATCGAGCCACTCGCGCTCAGCCGCGAGGAAGCCGACCTTCTTTGGGAAGCCATCACCGATGAAATTAGCGGGAAATTGCTCACCCTCGGCTTTACCAAAGAACACACCTCCCGCTTTTTAAAGGCAATGGAACCCGCCCGAAAGGAGCTGGAGACAGCCACCCCGGAAGAGTTGAAGCTACGCAAAGCCGAGCTGGAAGAACAACTCCGCGCCATCAACGCCAAGCTCGCCAAGTAGCGGCGTGTTCGCTATCCATACGCACTGCAGGCCGGACCTGCCCTCCATCCACGAATTCTCGAGTCGCCTTTTCTGAAAAGCCGAAGATGAACCCGTAACACCTCACGTTAAGTTCATTTCTTCTTCGGCATGATGGGAGAATTCATGTCAGCGAGGTCGGCAGGTTTCACTCCTTTCACCTCTCCATCGAAGGCGAAACGGGAGGGATTGAACTCACCGACGAAGTCGACCGTCGAATCAGGCTTAATTTGCGCTTCGAGGCCGAGGGCCCAATAAACTCCATTCACGAGTAAGCGGCGGTAATTGGCATCAAGAAGATCCTGTGAAGCACCCTGGGTGGAGTGGAAAACGCGGGCCTTCTTACCATCTTTCGTGGTGTAGTGACGGGTCCAGGTGGAAGGGCTGGGCGGCTTGGTCTCATCCGCCGGGGAGTCCTTCTTCATCCCATTGAGCGGCTGACTCTCGGTAAGCACGGTGAAGGTTTCATCCGGCTTGCCCACATAGGCACCGGCTATGCAGAGGGCATTGTCATCCACACCGCGCAGGATGGAGTGCTCCTTCTGCTCTGGAATGATCTGGATGCGGGTAGCCTGGGAGTGATTCTTCCCGTAATGCCCCACCCAGGTGTTTCCCAGAATCTGGTGACCGAAACCTTTTTTGAATTCCTTCCCTTTGTATTTAAAGTCGAAGTGAGAGTATTTCTTCCCAGCCGGGATTTTAAAAGCATGGGAGGAAGTGCGCAGTCCGACGACCGGACCACCACGCTCTACATAGTCCGCGATGTGCTTCATTTGCTCATCCGGAAGATTCAAAAAGCGGGCGAAGATGACCATGAGATCGGCACCTTTCAGAGCTTCCAGCCCTTTGATATCGGAGGCACCAGCCTTGATGAATCCCTGCTTATCGACGCCAAAGAGAACGGTGGTCTTGAATCCATGATGCTGGGAGAGAATGCGGGCCAGCGCCGGGCAGGTCTCCTCAGTACGGTATTCGTGATCGGACGCTACGAAGACAATATGCTTCCCGAAGCCAGGGCCGGACTTTCCTTCGTAAGTGATCTGCGCGGTGAGCGGCAGAATGGGAAAGAGCGAGGCGAGAAGGAAGAACAGAGCTTTCACGCCCTGTTTTTATCAAGCCCTCCGGTTGCCACAAAGTTTATTCTAAGCCTGGAACTGAGTCACCTTGGTGTGGTCACCCTGCTTGATGAGTTCATCAAGGGCAAGCTGAGCCGAAGGTGGGCGATCGCGCTTCTCGAGAGCAATCAGGCGCATGATCCACTCGGAGAGCCACTGCGGAAGAGTGGGAATGATGTCCGAGATATCCGTCACCAGATGCTGCAGGTGGGTGGACATGATGGAGACAGGATTCGCGCCATCATAAGGGCGGCGCTTGGCGAGCACCCAATAGAAGATACAGCCGAGGGAATAGAGATCCGTGCGAACATCGAGGTCCTCACTGAGGAGTTGCTCCGGCGCACTATAGAAAATGGAGCCATTGAGACCCAGTCCGCGCGGGGCTTTGCCATCTTCACTGACCGCAGCGCGGGCGCGACCGAAGTCGATGAGTTTGATAATGTCCGGAGCATTGTCACGGACACAGAGCATGATGTTCGAGGGCTTAAGATCGAGGTGAAGTAAGCCGGCCTGGTGTGTCGCTTCGAGCCCCTCCAGAGCACGATGGGCGAAATTGATGAAGCGGTTCAGATCGAAGCTGAGGTCGTACTTGGAAATGGCCTTCTCCATGTCCATTCCGTCAATGTGCTCCATCACGATGTAACGGCTCGTGCTGTCCTTATCGGCATCGTATGCACTCACCACATAAGGATGACTGATCCGGGAGGCAGCCTCCAACTCGTTGAGGTAATCGGATTCCTCATTGCTCCGGGAGATGTCCTTGAAGCGTTTGAGAGCGACTTTTCGGCGGAGTCGAGTGTCGTGAGCTTTATAGACGAGCGAAGTTCCTCCTTCACCAATCTTTTCCTCGTTCCCGTAACGAGCAGTCTGCTGGACCTCACCGGGTTCCGGAATGTCCTCGACGGCCGGCACCGTAATATCTGCCGGCATATCCGGCTGAGCCAGCTTGTAGTTTTTAACAATCTGCGAGAGAGAATAATAAGGCACACCAGCAACGCTAGTGTGAGCTGCGTCAAAGGCGGCAATTTCCGGATCAACCGCACCACCAGCGGGCACGACGTCCATGGCCATGGTCTCAGGAGTCTGAACCGGTTCACCCATCGAGGTGAGAAGGGACGGACGGCTGGGGCCGGTGACTGCTGGCTGAACCTGCTGGGGGGCCTCTTGACTAGGTGAGGTTGATTGAACGGGGGCAGCTTGCACCTGCTGAATCTGGGGCTCATAGGCCGGGGCTGCTTGTCTACCGGCAACGAGAAGTCGCGTCGGTGAGGGAACCGGAATCTCAGCGGTTTGGGCTTGGGCCGGGACATGCTCGGCGACCGGAGCCACTTGCTCACCGGGACGGCGCACGGAGATCGGGTTAGCCTGCACCCGGGACACCGAGGCGTGGGTCGCACTCGAAAGAAGGGTGGAAGTATTGATCTTGGACTTGGCCATGGCGGGGATTACCTCGGAACAGTTGGAATCAGAGTATGTTGAGCAAAAAAGTCCAAATTCCAAACCTTCATGGTCCGGAATAATTAATGGGCTATGCTTACATCAGATTTTCTTGTCATGGCTACACCGGTTTTAACGGGAGCCTTAGGTCGGGGATTTTGAGGTTTGGGGTTGAGCGACGGGGGGGGAGTTTTTTAAAAAAAGCTATGTCACTAGGAGTGATCCTCCCAAAAGAACGAGAATGAGTCAAACACTTTAAAACTCTGGTCTCGGCGATGACATCTTCTGGTATCTTTTCGCGACCACATCAATTGAAATTTTAGCTGAGTTTGCCTTGGACGTATCGTAAACGAGGACAACGAGGAAGGCGCCATTGAGATCACGTAGAAAGAAGGTCATCAGATTCGTATCCAGACGAATCTCATAAGCGCTGGGAAGCTTACGCCGTAAGGCCTCAAGCGCAGTGCACCCGTGGCGGAAGACTGCCGGAAGAGTCTCCGGATCGAAAGTATCCGGTAGCTCACGGGCGAGGACTTTCCCCTCGCCGCTGATCACGGCGGAGCCGGTCACGCCGATTGAGCGACTAAGATAAGTGACGATTTCCTGAGGTGCCATGGTAGTTATGAGCAGAATTCATTAATGGCCGGTGCAATGGTGTCGATCGTAGTGGTCAGATCGGTTTGCAGGCCAAAAAGCCGTGTGCCGGGCCCCATTTCTCCCAGAGGGTTAAGAGCGAAGAGCATGAAATGGCCCTCCTTGGTAGTCGCCTGCATCCGGAAGATCGACCCCAGCCCGCTTTCTTCCGTCATAGTCGAGAGCTGACTCAACGCCGTGGCCGAAACTTCCACCAAGTCTTGGCTGCGGGCGGAGGAAGCATTGATCGTCCGAAAATCCCGGTCGGCCTGAAAGTGGTGGGAAACGCCGGGCAGCGCATCGATTGACGAAGGGTCGAGAGGTTCGGGCATGGTGGAAAGTTTCTTGGAAAGTCGATAATCATATCTGACGGAAGAAGCCAGTCTGTATTTCCTTCCGAGATCTCTCCTTCTCAATTCCCCCATCTTCTTTCAATCTCACCCCGTGTTCGGAAACCTCCTCCGCTGGGCCGTTCTCCGGCCTGTCCTAAAACCACTCACGCGAATCCTCGTGGGGCTCATTGCTATCCCGATCTTCCGTATGATCATCCGCCGGGGAATGCGAATGGCCCAAGTGGAGGAGGAGCTGGAGCAGGACATCGAGCAGTGGTTTCGCGCTGCAGCCATTCTCCTCGTCGCCACCGCGAATATGGAGCACTTCCTCTTCGGCTGGGTCCCGCTGGATCTCGATGGTGACCAAGGTTGGATTGGCGTCTTTTTCCGCCTGCTTCTCGTGATCGGCGTCATTGAGCTCATGCCTGACCAAGCCCTCTTTTCCGTCCTTCATTCCGGACCGCTCAATCTCCCCGTAGGCCGACGAATGGTTCAGGAGATCTGGAGTAACCGCCTGGAATGGCTCAAGAAATTCGGATGCATCCACCTGAACCGTTCCAGCCCCGTCTTCGCCATGATGTCTGCGATCTTCGGCGGTGATCCCGGCACTGCCGAGTCCAACATCGGGTGGGTCTGCTTCTTTATTGCCATCACCCAATACTTAATCATCGCCCTGATCACCACCGCCGATAAGGCCGGGGATCTCCTTGGCAGTTTTGATCGTGCGATCGCCGAACAGCGGGAGGAATTGGTCGAAGAATTCCTGGAAGATAAAGAAAATCTCACTCCAACTGAAGCTCCTGCGAAATCGTCGTAACGAAGATCTCCGGTGTCCGCGCCACTCCCTGCATGATTTTGCCATCCTTGATCAACAACTTTGGCATGGCCATTTTCTTTTGCGTCAGGAGCCGGAAGTCCTCGGAATTCGCCTTCAACATCTGGTCCACATAGGGATCGGCCAGTCCGGCGGCCAGCTCCTCCGGTGAAATGACCTCCGCCAACTTTGCCTTCGCTGACGCCTCGTCCATCACCGGACGACTGAATAAAATTCGGTGCGCCTTCTCAAAGACCTCCGGCTTCGCCTTCCAGATTGCCAGCCCTAGCCGAGCCAATTCACAGGCATGTGCATGATCCCGCCTGTTAAAGTAAGGGTTGCACGCCCGGTTTAGTGGGGTTGGCAGGACAATGACTGCCACTTCCCCTGGATATTTCTTCATCAGTACTTCCAGATCACCCTCCATCGAGAGACAGGACTTACAGGTGTAATCAAAATACTTCACCAGCACATGCGTGGCTTCCGGCGACCCGATCAACGGAACTTTCCCCAGCTCGAAAGTCTTCCCCGTGAACTCGATCACCCGCCCTTTCGGGGCCTTATCCACCTCATCCACGGACTGATTTTCAAAGCCACCCCCATCCGAGAGTTCGTGAGTGTCCGGCTGCGGTCCGAAGACCTGCCCTGCCCCCAACCCTGCCAGCACGAAAATCGGGGCCGCGAAATACACTGGACGAAAGGCAAACCAGCCCGCCACCAGAATCGCACCTGCCGTCACCAGGCCGATGCAATGGGTCGCGAAGCACCAAGGGCAAAACTCCTTGATGATAAAAACCTGTAAGCCCATAAACCACGCCGCCACACCAACCAGCACCAGTGCCGCCATCGTCATCACCGACTTGGTAGGCTTGTAGGTCATCGCCAGAAGACCCGCATAGAACACCGCCGAAAGCGCGCTCACCGGTATGCCAAACCACTGGGACCACCGCGAGCCCAGGACATTTTCACAGCCACTCCCCTGCCCGCACCCCACCACGGAGCTGATCTGGCCGGACAACTTCAAATACAAAAGGTAAGCACTGACCAGAAAACCAGCAGCGGCAAAGACACGAACCATGCGCATCCCGGACCTTGGTCAGAATTGCGAGGCAGCACACGCATTTTCCGCGAAAATGAATTCCTAATTTCCCCCTCCATCCCTATCCCCCTCCCATGACCTTGAAGCTGAACTTTGAAGCCGTGAAAATTGCCGGACTCGTCCTCGCCAAAGTGGGAAATCCTTCCCGCGACGAGCCCCTCCAGACTTCCAAGCACCTCTTCAATGTCAGCGACGAAGACCAGGAAATGCTCTGCCCCATCTTCCTAAAACCCTTCCGTAACCTCATCGGGCACCGCTTCACCCACCACAGCTCACTGGATAAGAACGAGGTCAATGCCGCCTCCACCACGATCTTCGGAGACGCCGGGCACCTCCTCGCCCAGGGCTGCGAAATCGCCAACCGTCTCTATACCAAATCCACCCACCCGAACATCAAATCGGGTGATCTCTGCATCTCCCTGATCGAGAACATCCTCCTCGAAGACGAAGAGAAGACAGTCCGCGCAATCTGCATTCTCAAGTCCGAAAGCGTCACCCCCTTCCTCAGCATTTCGGAAAAAGAAGGTGATCTGGAGCTCGCCACCGAACAGGGCATCAACCCGGAGAAAATCGACAAGGGCTGCCTCATCGTCGAGCACATGGAGCGAAAGGGATACTACGTGCTCACCTTTGACCGCGCCGGCTCGGAATCCCGCTTTTGGGTGCGTGATTTCCTCGGCGTCCGCCCCATTCCCGATTCCGCCCTCCTCAGTAAGCGTGTCGCCGAAATGGCCGTCACCGCCGTCGGCGAGGAACGTCCAGAAGGCGATGACAGCCCGCCATGGGATGTCAATGAGCCCGCCCAGGAAGCCCTCACCTATCTCCGTGATCAGAAAAATTTCTCCCTTCAGGAATTCGAGGAAAAAGCCCTCCGCACCGATGCCGCCCGCGCCCGCTTCAATGAAGAACGAAAGCGCGTCGAGGAAGAGGAAGGAATTACCCTGGAGGACAACTTCGAAATCTCAAAACGCGATGTCTCCAAAGGCAAGAAGCTCATGAAATCCATCATGAAACTCGATACCGGCGTCGAGATCCGTCTCCGCCCCAAGGTCCTCGACAAGCCCGAGGAAGTCCTTGAAAAAGGCTATGACGAGGAAAAGAAGATGAACTTCATCAAAGTCTATTTCAACGAGGACCTAGCCTAAGCCTGACCATAGTCAGCTTCGACTGGATAAAGTGACCGTCGAGCCGCCAGCGAGAAATGCGCCTTGTAAAGGTTGTGAAGCAGAGTAAGGAAAGAAGTCACCAATCGGAGACAAGTTGATCAACCGAACTGCGCGTTTACCTGAAGAACCCTGTGCGGGAAAATCGCACGCAGGGATCTGCGAGGAGGACATCGGGCAACTGACGTTCCTACCTTAATCGGCTGTGAAATGAACAACTTACACAACAAGGTAGCCTTTAGCATATTGCTCGTAGCCTCTGCAGCAATATGCGTTTCATTCAACCTTGCCCTTCGAAGTAGCGACCTGATTTCGATGACATATGGAGATCATGCTTTACCTAAGTTGGGGAAGTTTTCGGGGTGGCTATCGATTTTGTTCCAGCCGTGGGGACTGATTACGGTTACCGCAGGACTACATCACGGTTGGATATCAGCTATTGTTACAGGATTACTTTCCGCAGTAATTCTCTCGACTCTCTCCTGGAAACTCTTGAGGAAAAAACCTCGACTCCAATATGTCATCTCCGGGATTTGGATTATCGTCACGCTGTTGAATCTATGGGATTTGAAACAGACCACCAACATTCGTACTGAATTTAACAAAACCGAGAGTGATCGGTAATGATCCAGCTTTGATTTGCTTCGAGCTGCGCTGCGCGCTTCCCTATTCCATCCGGCGTATTGGCACTCAATTTTTGAGTGGCTCTTTTGCTTTGTCTTCAGCTTTAGGTTGAGCGGGCTGATCAGGTTGGGCGACAGTCCATACGTTGATCCATTTGCGTTCACCTTCGGGCGCATATCCGTTTTTCAGGAGACTTTCTTCCATCTCGGCGAGGTGG
>CALBVA010000246.1 GCA_937969125.1 uncultured Verrucomicrobiales bacterium
TTTGGAGGGAAAGCCAATTCCAGTGACCCGTGAAGCCGTGGAGCAAGCCATCTCGACGCTCACCAAGCGACTCTCCGGCGGAGGCACCAAGGACCTCACCATGCAGCCTCTCGGCACCAATCGCATCATCATTGAAATGCCCGGCGTCGAAGAAGGTGAACGGGAAGAAATTAAAACTAAGATCGAACTCGTCGCCCGCCTGGTGATGAAAAATGTCCATCCTCAGAGTGCACAATTGGTCAATCAGATTGAAACTCAGGGAGCCTTCGTCCCTCCCGCCTACGAACTCGTCCGCTTTCCTAAAAATGACAAGGATGGTCGCCCTCTCCCGATCGAGGACGAAGAGGGTAAACTGATAATTGAGAATACCCAGCAAATGCTTCTCAGCACCCGAAACATTGCCGGTGGTGAACACATCTCCAAAGCCATCGCTTCTGGTCGCATCGGAGAAATCTTCGTGAATCTCAATAGCGAAGGCGGCAAGCGGGTTCGTGCAGCGACTAACGCTATGGAAATCGGTAAAGACCGCATGGCTGTCGTTCTCGATGGACGCGGCCTCGTTGCCCCTACCGTCCAGGCCAGCCTTGGCAAGGAATTCGTCATTAACGGCCTCAGCGGAAAAGAAGAAGTTAAGCAGGTCCTCAACGGCCTGAACAACCCCCTCAAAAACCCCCTCATCATCCAATCCGAGCGCAATGTCAGCGCCCGATACGGTGAAGAGGTCATCAATCAGGGTGTCACTGCCGCTATCGCCGGCCTCCTGCTCACCCTGCTCTTCATTCTTCTCTATTACCGCTTCGCCGGAATCATTGCCCTCCTCGGCCTCACCGTGAATATGCTCATCCTCTTCGGAGCAATGGCCATGTTCGGAGCGACCTTCACCCTCCCCGGAATTGCGGGGATCATTCTCACCATCGGTGTGGCGGTCGATGCGAACGTTCTCATCTATGAACGTCTGCGTGAGGAAATGACCGCTGGCAAATCCCTAGGCAACGCCCTGCGTGCTGCCTACGAAAAAGCCTTCAGCGCAATCTTCGATGCCAATATCACCACCCTCCTGACCGCGCTCATTCTTCTCTGGAGAGCCTCCGATCAGATGAAAGGCTTCGCCATCACCCTGACCATCGGAATCCTGGCCTCCATGTTCGCGGCCCTCCTCGTCACCCGCGTCTTCTTCTACTGGAGTCAGAAAACCGGTAAGATGAAAAAGCTCACCTTCATGAATCTCATCCCAGAGAAGACCGTCGACTTCATGAGCATGCATAAGCCTGCCTTCCTGATCTCCGGCCTGCTCCTCATCGGCTCTCTCGTCGGAGTCGGCGTCAAGGGGGACAATGCCCTCGGCATTGACTTCCTCGGTGGTAGTCAGCTCACCGTGCAGCTGGAAAAAGGCCAAGATCTCTCCCCGGATGAAATCAGCGCGAAACTGAACGAGCTCACCCTCGCAAAGGTCGCGACCGCCCAGCGCGAAGAAGTCCCGAACAGCGACAACGGCCCCATTATCTCCATCAAGTCTGACACCGCCGATGTGGAGCAAATCACCGAAAAGCTTCGCGCCGAGGTCCCCATTCTTGGAGAGAAGAATGCCGAAGGAAAATACAAGATCGATATTAGCCCTGAGACCATCTCCGCCTCCCTCGGTAAAGAATTCCTTTCCTCCTCAATCTGGGCTCTCGCCATCGGCCTCTTCGTCGTTCTGATCTACATCAGCCTGCGGTTCGAGTTCTCCTTCGCCGTGGGTGCCTTCGCTGCGCTCTTCCACGATATCATCATCTGCGTCGGCGTCGTCGTTATCTCCGGCACGGAACTCTCCCTAATCCACGTCGGAGCCTTCCTCACCATCGCTGGTTACTCCATTAATGACACCATTGTGGTCTTCGACCGGATTCGCGAATCCCTCCGTATGAAGCGTGGAAACATTCGCGATGTCATGAATGTCGCCATCAATGCCACCCTCTCCCGGACCATCCTGACCTCCGTCACCACCTTTGTGGCTGTCCTTGTCCTCTACATCTTCGGAGGAGCGGCACTGGAGGCCTTCGCCTTCGCCATCATGATCGGTGTCGTCGTCGGAACCTACTCCTCCATCTTCATCGCCGCCCCTGCCCTCTACCTCTGGGCCAAGGCACGTGGCACTAACCTCCGCTCCGAGCTCCTCGATGCGAACATGGACATGGCCGGCGAGATCGCAGCGAGCGCCATCGGCAAAGACCCCAAACCCGCCGCCGAGTAAGCCGCCTCAAAAATCATTCCAAAGCCGGTCCGGACCTCCCGGACCGGCTTTTTTTATGACCAGTCGTCCCAGCCTCCCCAAATAAAAAGGAAACCAACCGTGGCATCACGTGGCATCCGCCACTCAGCCCTCTTGAGAAAACTTGGGCTTCCGCTTTGTTGCCTTGGCAATAATCTCCAAATAGATCTCCGGCCATTCCTCTCCAAGCGCCATATCCAAGGCCTTGCCGATTTCCTTCTCGTGCAGCGGTGCCGCGTCTGCGACCGTCTTTCCTGAGCGGCAGCTGAAGTCCCAGAAGTCAGCATCTTCCGGCAGCTTCTTGCTTCGCTCCCGCTTAAGATACTTCCGTACCTCGCTCTTAATCTGATCACCGAGACGGGCCGGCTTGTGCCGCTCAGAAGTGAGAGGAAAGACTTTCTTCATGGCGTTCCTTGTCGGTC
>CALBVA010000247.1 GCA_937969125.1 uncultured Verrucomicrobiales bacterium
AAACGACAAGGGAAAGCTTCCTTTAGATTCACTTTGTCCTTTGACAAGCCCCCCCGCCCCGCTAATTTCCCGCCACCAAAGAGGGGCCTGTAGTTCAATGGATAGAACAATGGTTTCCGGTACCATAGATCGGGGTTCGACTCCCTGCGGGCCTGCCAGCCTCCACCTCTTATACCCGAAAGAATTAAGGGACAATGGCAGCAAAAATCACCGGAATGTAATACCGCCCACTTCGCCTTATTTCGGCCTTTTGGGATCCTAGACCTTGGAGTCCGAGATCGATCTCGAAACGCGCTGCCTCATTCGGCATGCACACCTCGCGGAGAGCCAAATTATTCTCAGCAGGAAGCAGCGTTTCGTGAGCGTGAGAGAAGACGAGAACAAGAACGAGCTTCGGCACGACGTAAAGCAGAACAAGAAGCCCGGCAGCGACAGTCTCGGGCCGAATCCAAATCGCCTCCGAAATCTGATCCAGCTTCTGAACCGAAGACAAAACCCAAGCCATCAATAACGCTTTTGAGACAGCAAAAAAACGCAGGTCGTAGTTCACAAAAAAAGCCATTTGACGAATTAGCTAAAATAGCTAAGATGAAAGCGTTAGAAAAATTCTCATGACGACCATCCCTGCAACCGATGCCAAAAACAAATTTGGAGAACTTCTGGAAATGATTCACAAAGAACCTGTCGAAATCTCCAAGAAAGGTAGGACCGTCGCCGTGATGCTGTCCATTGAGTCTTATGAAGAAATGGCTCAAAAATTGAGTCAGATGGAGAGTCCTACCAATTTTTCATGGCTTGATACCTTGAGAAAAAAAGCGGAACGGCTTCCTGATACAAAACCTTTGGATGAAGCCGACTACTACAATCACTTAGACGTAAAATACGGTCAATGAAGCGTATTTTCTTCGATACCAACGTCATTCTGGATCAGCTCGACTCCGCTCGAAAGGGGCATTCTGACATGGTCCAACTAGAGAAAAAGATGGAGCAAGTCGGAGCTCAGCCTCTTTGTGCATGGCACAGCCTCTCCATTGTCGAATATGTGAGCCGAAAGCTTTATCCGAAAGAAACTCTCTATCTCGTTCTTCGCGGTATTATCGAGAATTTCATCATCCCAAAAACAGGAACTGAGGAAGCACGAGAAGCCTTCCTGTATCTACACAATGACTTTGAGGATGCCATGCAGATTGTAAGTGCTCAGGCAGGAAAAGCAGATTACCTGCTCAGCAATGACAAATCTGGTTTCGTTAACTGTCCAATTCCCGTGGTGACTCCAGAAGAGTGTATCAAGCTGCTTTCAGACCGTTAGGAGCCGGTTTTGAGTGAATCGAGAAAACTGCTGCACCTCTTACGACTAAATGATGGGAATAGCGTATGACCGATCACCAATCACCCTGGGGGGTTCTCATTCCTCACCTCTTCCTCCGATCCGCTAAACACCCCTTTAATATCGTATAGGATGAGATAAAGAATCGGCAGCAGGAGCAGGGTGATGGTGGTGGCGAAAAGAATGCCGAAACCGAGGGAGACGGCCATGGGGATGAGGAACTTCGCCTGCATATCAGTTTCCAACAGCATGGGCATGAGGCCGACGAAGGTGGTGAGTGAGGTCAGGAGGATGGGGCGGAAGCGTCTCGCTCCGGCGCGGAGAGCCGCCGTCCGGGAGGAATAACCTTTCTTGCGATGACGGTTCACGTAGTCCACCAGGACGAGGGAATCATTCACCACCACGCCGGCGAGGGCGACGATACCGCACATGGACATGATGCTAAGACTGAGACCCATCACCATGTGACCCACGATCGCGCCGACCATGCCGAAGGGAATGACACTCATGACGATGAGCGGCTGGAAATAACTCTTCAGCGGGATGGCCATGAGGACATACATGATGAGGAGGGCACCGGTGAAGCCGATCTTCATTTCGCGGAGACTGTCCCGCTGATCACTCTGTTCACCCTCGAAGGTGTATTTCACTCCGGGGAATTTCTTCGGTAATTCATCAAGAACCTCCTTAGTATAGGCCTCCACGATTTCATTTGAATTAAACCCGCCTGCGGTATCGACATCGGCCTGCAAGCTGATGGTGCGGAAGCGATTCACCCGCGTGATGGTGGCCGGTCCCCGACCGTATTCAGGTATGATGACCTCCAGCAGCGGGACCTCCTCGCCACCGGGTGAGCGGAGCTTCATCCTTTCGAGGTTGGCGAGCGACTTCCGCTCATTCTCGGGATAGCGGACCATGACTTTCACCTCATCACGGCCGCGCTGAAGACGCTGGACCTCATTGCCATAAAAGGCGTCGCGGACCTGTCCCATGACATTTGCAAGATCAAAGCCGAGGGCCTTCCCCTTCGCGGTGAGGTCGCGGACAATGAGTTCCTCACGTCCCTTGCGATCCGAGTTGGAGACTTCAATGACGCCCTTGTAATCATTCTTCAGCTTGGCGGTGGCCCACTCAGTAGCGACGGCCAACTGCTCATTGTCCCGGCCTGTCAGATTGATATCGATGGCATTACCTCCGGCGGCGGTTTCGGCGCGGAACTTCAGGGCGACGATGCCGGGAATGTCTCCCACGATCTTCTGCCACTTAACTTTCAGTTCCTCGCTGGAGATATCGCGGTCGGCTGCGGGAACCAACTCCAGAGTCACCTCACCAAGGTGGGTCCCGGCAGCAGTGTCTGGTGCGAAACCGCCCTGAAAGGGCTGCATTCCGGCGGTGGCGAGAGTATTAGTGATGATGGAATTACCATTGCGATCCTTCACCTCGCGACCCAGCTGCAGGGCGGCCTGCTCAAGGCGACGGACGACTTCCTGGGTCTCGGCAAAGGGCGCTCCGAGAGGCATTTCCAGCTTCGCCGAGAGAATCTCCCCTTCCACCTTCGGGAAGAACTGGAAGGGAATGTGCTTCGTCACGACCATGCCTACGGCCATCACTACGAGCGCGATAAAGGTCACGAGGACGATGTAGCGGAAGCGCAGACAAGCCGCCAAAAAGGGCGTGTAAAATTTCTCAATGAAGACTTCAAGTCCCTCGGCGATCGTCTTCTGCAAGCGGGTGAGCGGATTGCGGCTACGCTGATCGCTGCTGGGTTTCAGGAGGGCCAGATGGGCGGGCAGGACAAACTTAGACTGCAGTAACGAGAAAAGAAGAACGGGGATGACGACGAGAGGAATATTCGGCCAAATTTTACCGCTCACTCCACTAAGCCCGAGCATGGGTGTGAAGGCTGTGATGGTGGTCAGGATGCCGAAGATAACGACGACCCCGACTTCGTGGGTCCCTTTCCAGCTGGCCTCGCGAGGATGCTCGCCACCCTGAATGCGGGTGTAAACATTTTCACCCACCACGATGGCGTCATCGACGACGATGCCGAGAACGAGAATGAAGGCGAAGGCGGAGATCATATTGATCGAGATGCCGAGATCCGGCATGAGCCAAATGCCGCCCGCGAAGGAGATGGGAATGCCGAGTGCGACGAGAAAGGCGAGGCTCGGACGCAGGAAGAGCGCGAGCACGATGAGCACATAAAAAAGGCCCTGCGCGATGTTCCCGGTGAGGAGATCGAGGCGGGCATCGAGGATGACGCTCTGATCATTCCAGACCGAGATATCAACACCTTCGGGGGGATTGAGCTCCTCAACATACTCCTTCGCAATCCGCGCCAAGGTCAGAGTGTCCTGCTCGCCGACGCGAAAGACGTGGACCACGACAGCGGTGCGACCGTTGAAGGTTGAGGTGAGTTCGACGTCCTCAAATCCATCGATGACTTCCGCAATTTGGGAGAGCTTGAGATCGGAGCCGTCAGGAAGTTTTTTGACGACGATGTCGGCAAATTCCTCGCCACGATACTTCCGGGCAACGGCGCGCACCACGATCTCGCCCGATCCGGTTTTAACTGATCCGCTAGGAAGATCGAGAGAGGTATTTCTAACAGCGGCGGCGACCTGACTCAGGGTGAGATTGTATTTCCGCAGTTCGTCCTCGGGAACCTCGATGGAGATCTCGTAGGGACGGACGGAGGCGAGTTCGACCTTTTTGATGGCAGGCGGGCCGCTGAAGAATTCCTGAATCCTATCCCCCCACCCTTCCGGTTTTTTCGGGACGTAATTGAGAAGCCCATCGCGAAGGCTATCAGCATATTCGCGGAGGTTCGCTTCATCGGTCTCGGCACTGACGGTGAGGCTGAGGATCTGGCGATTGATAATGAGTTCCTCAAAGATCGGCTCCTCGGCATTTTCGGCAAAGTTCTCGATGGCATCGACCTTTGTCTGAATGTCATTCATGACATCACGCACGGAATATCCGGTCTCCACTTGCACCGTCAGGCTACCGGCATTGCGGTTAGCATTAGAAGTGACTTTCTTAATGCCCTCCACGTCCGCGATAGCTTCCTCGATCGGGACGATCACCCCGTTGGCCACTTCCTCCGGGGTGGCATTGGGATAGGGCACGCTGATGATGACGGCATCGAAGGAGGTCTCCGGGAAGACTTCCTTCCGCAGCTGGAACCAGGTGCTAAAGCCCGCCAGAAGGACGGCGAGCATGATAAAATTAGCCGCGACGTGATTACCGCTAAACCACTTGATGATCTTTTCCATGGTTCAACGGGCGGTGGGATTTTCCTCTTTTTTCACTTCCGCGATCTTGAGCTTCATACCCTCCACGGGGAGTTCCAGCTTGGTGAGGATGATGCGATCGCCAGGCTGCAAACCGCCGGAGACGTAGAGAGATTTCGCATCGCTGCGGACGACAGCGAGTGTGCGGAATTGCAGGGCATCATTCTTATCCATCACGGAAACACGATTCCGTCCACTGACGGCGGCCCGGGGCACTGCGATGACGTTCTCAAGAAAAGCTCCGGTGATTTCCGCATCCACAAAGAGTCCCGGTGGAGGGAGTTTTAACGAGGTGTCTTTAGACGGTAGAACCTCTACAATGAGGTAAGCCGAGAGAGTTTGGGGATCAATTTCACCACTATCCCACATCACCTTTCCAGGCCACTGATGACGTGTTCCGGCAATGGTGGTGGTGAGAAGGATTTTGCCATCCTTAGGGATGCGCGAGGAGTCATCGAGGGTGAAGGACAGGCGGACGATGAGCTTCGCGGGATCATAGACCATGCCGAGCCGCTGGCCGACAGCGACGACGGCACCGACCTCTAGCGAGGCCTCACGAACGCGACAATCGAAAGGTGCACGAATGCGGGTGCGGTCAAGATCTTCGATGGCCTTATCGAGCATGGCCTGTGCGGACTCCACTCGGGCTTCGGCACTTTTCAGGAAAGGAATGCGGAGGACCATCTCGGAGGGTTCGCGATTTCCGCCGATCTTTTTCCAGTCGCGCGCGGCTTGCTCCCCACGCGCTTTCTCTTGTTTCAGATTGAGCCTGGCATCGGCAAGGGTGGCCTTGGCCTGGGCGAGAGCGGTCTGGTAATTCAGCTGATCGACCTCGGCAATGAGTTCCCCTTCCTGGAAGGTGGCACCGGCTTCGAAGGAAGGATTGACCGAGGTGATGCGTCCGGAAACCTGCGGCGAGATGAGGGTCTCGCGAAGGGTCTCGATGGTCCCCTCACTCACCAGCGGGATAGCGACCTGCCCGGGCGTTGCTGTCGTGACCTCGACGACGGGAACCTCAAAGACGCGGGCCTTTTTCTCCGCGACCGGCGCAGTGGCTTCGAGAAATTTCATGACGAAGAAGACGACCGCAACGATGGCCGCTATGGTGATGAGAGTGGGAATGAGGACCTTTTTCATGGGGCCGGAGAGTTCTTATTTTGAAGAGGGTCGGTAGTCGCCACCAAGAGCGAGGTGAAGGGTCACGCGATTATCAAGACGCAGCCGATGAAGGGAGGTGAGCTGGGCCGCGAGAGAGATCTGATTTTGCTGCGCGGTAATGAGCGTGAGGGCATCACCGACACCGCCGGAGTAGTCCGCAGCGGCGGCTTCGCTGGCGGCGATGGATGACTGATAAGCTTTCTGGATGGCCTGCTCGCGCTGGGCGAGGAAGCGGTCGGCAGCGAGGGCCTGTTCCACTTCACCAAAGGCTTCCATGACGACACGCTGGAGCTTCGCGAGGTTTGAGCGGTCATCCGATTTCAGGCGGGCATACTCTGAGCGGAGCGCGCCACCGGCCCAGATCGGCTGTGAGAGACCACCGGCGAGCGACCAAACGCCGAAGTCGGAATTGAAGATTTTACGCAGCGAGTCCGTGGTGGTGCCGCCGCGAGCGGTGAGATTGAAGCTGGGATAAAAGGCGAGCTTACCCTGCTTCAAAAGACTGCCGGATGAGGCGAAGCGGCGCTCAGCTTCGAGGATATCGGGACGGCGGAGAAGCAGCTCCGAAGGCAGCCCGGCGGGTGGCATTGCGGGAACAGGCGGGAGGCGGTCGGCGCTCTGGATGGCACCTTTTGGATAACGGCCCATGAGGACTTCGAGCTGACGAATGGCCTGCTCACGGTCGCCAGTGCGCTGCGCGATGACTGCCTGATTGGAGGCCAGCTCGCTCTCGGCAAGGCGGAACTGCGCTGCGGATCCACCTTCCTCAGTAAGGGCATTCGTGAAGCGATCCCGCACGATTCCGAGGGTCGTTTTGAGGAGGTCATCGGATTTTTGAGCAAGAGCAATTTGCTCATTAGCCTCGGCGAGAGCGAGCCAGGCGCGGACGACTTGCGCGGCGAGCGAGGCGCGGGCAGCCCGGTAGGCACTAGCCTCGGCCTGGGCGTCGGCGATCTTCGCTGCCGTTCCGGCGCGCTGAAATCCCCAAATGTCCGGCTCCCAAGAAACGATGAGATTGGCTCCCAAATTACTAGAAAGCGAGGACGGCACGCCGCCTCCGCCTTCGATCGGGAAGCCTATGAAGTTCTGCTTTTGGCGGGAGGCATCGAGCCCGGCGGAGATCTGTGGTTTCATCGCAGCACCGGCAGTCTTGGCAGTGGCTACGGCACGATTCACCCGTTCGGCGGCGACGCGCATGTTCGGGTTGGCAATGAGGGCCTCATCGACCATGGAGGAAGCGCGACGGCCTCCGATGCGCGAGATCCAATTAGTATCGATGCCCGCCTTAGCCTCCCTGCTAGCAGCCCAGCGCGGAGGAGCACTCTTAGCGACAGCATCGAGCCGGGAATCGGGAGCCTGGGCGGCACAACCGACGAGAACGAGAGAAGTGATGAGCAGGATTGGTTTCATCTTTTAAAGCCCGCCTCACAGAAATCGAGAACGCGAGTGAGAGTGGTGGAGAGGTCTTCATTGCCGGCAGTCCCCTCGGTGATTTTGCGGAAGAGTTCGCCATGAGTCAGGGTGTGGGCCAAGACGCCGAAAGAGAAATGGATGCGCCAAAAGACCTCCTCATGGGAGAGTCCGGGGACGGCCTCCATAAAGGCGGGAACATAGCGTGAAGCGACTTCGCGGAATTGGGCCATGACGAGATCCGGGAACTCGTAAGCGCGGTCGCCGACGACGCGGCCCATGAGTTTGCAGAAGAGTTGTTCGCTAATCGGGCTGCCCTGGACCTGGCTAAGGAGCGGCTCGAAGAAGGCATTGAGGAGTTCGCGTACGGTGATTTTTTTTTGTAATTCGAGCGCATTGAGCCGCAGGAGACGTTCCTCATTCACCGGCATGATCATCTCTTCGACGACGGCATCAATGAGCCCCTCGCGCGAACCGAAGTGATACTTCACCGAGGCGACATTGGCCCCGGCCAAACCGGTGATCTCGCGGACGGAGACGAGATCGAACCCCCGCTCCGCGAAGAGCTGCAAGGCCGCCTTGATGAGGGCGAGCTTGGTGGAATTCACCTCGTCAGCGGTCGTCATTTCAAACAAGTGTTTAAACCGATTTCGAATCTTTTCAAACGAATGTTTGAAAAAAGATGGTGGGACAGAGATTCTCTGGGCGTGATCGATCTCAAGAATGAGGACTGCTTAAAAGGAATGCAGGCCATGGAAGCTGGATCCGTGGACCTCGTGGTGACCTCGCCGCCTTATAATATTGGGATCAATTACGGGATTTACGATGACAACGAGGAGCGCAGCACCTTCCTCCAATGGTGCCAGGACTGGGCCAAGGAGGTCCACCGGGTGATGGCGAACGGAGCGTCATTCTTCCTGAACATAGGAGCGGCACCTTCCGATCCCCTGCTCCCTCATGAGATCATCCTGGCCTTTACGAAAGAGGAGCCGGAGTTCGTTTTGCAGAATACTTTTCACTGGGTGAAATCAATTTCGGTGGAAACGCGGAAGGGCGAGACGATCTCCGCCGGACACTTCAAGCCCATCAACTCGAAGCGTTACGTCAATGACTGTCATGAGTATGTCTTCCACCTCACCAAGGCGGGAAACGTTCCTCTCCAGCGACGCGCAGCGGGGGTGGAGTATGCCGATAAATCGAACATCGCACGCTGGGGACACACCGGTGGCGAGGACAAACGCTGCCGGGGGAATAACTGGTTCATTCCCTACGACACCATTAAGTCGCGCGACAAAGATCGCCCCCACCCCGCGAGCTTCCCGGTGGGATTGGTGGAGCAATGCATCCGCATCCATGGCGTCGATGAGACGAAGCATCTGCTCGATCCTTTCCTGGGCATCGGGACTTCCGCACTGGCCGCGCAGCGAATGCAGGTACCGCTTTTTTCTGGATTTGAGATCGATCAACATTACCTCTCCGTTGCTCGTGAGCGCCTCGATCAGGATGCTTTCGAGCAATCCCAAACCCTTCTTTAGTCACATGTCGCAGGAAATTGTTGCCGAGTTTGCCAAGGTCGAGTCCATCTTCGTCCGGGGGCGGAATTGCCTGCTGGTGAGGGCGGACTTCACACCCATCTTCACAGACTACTACCTCCATCTGATGGACATCGGCGAGCGACATCCGGAGACGCTCGATACCCCGATGAAGGAGTTGGTGGCAATGCTCACCCTGCATCTCACCGCGCGCCCTTGGGCGGAGACGATTGCCTGGACGGCCAACCTGCGAGCACCGCGGGTGAACTTCTTCGCCACGGGCTCCTCCACCAATGAATACATCACCGGACGGCTCTTCACCGAGGACGTGCGTGAGCCGGATCGTAATTTCCTCTACGCGCAAACGACCATGAAGGGTGAGAAACCCCGTCTCTCGACCATCGAAGTGCAGTCAACTTCGCCTCTCGAGTGGATTCGCCACTTCTATGATCAATCGGAGCAACGTCCGGGGAGAGCATTCAAACTGGATGACGACACCTTCGCCCTCGTGGCCGCGCAACCGGACTTCGATGAAGAGTGGTTCGAAAATCTCACCAATGAGGAAGTCGCCCGGATCACAGAAATAGAGGAGACGAAAGTTCTCGAAACGAGAAAGTTCAAATTCGACTGCGGCTGCTCTGTGGAGCGCATTTTACCCACGCTGAGCGCCTGGCGTGAAAAGCCAGAGGAATTGTTCGAGAATGATGACCAACTCCAGTTGCAATGCCCCCGCTGCGCGAAGAAATACATCATCACTCGTGAGGACGTCACTCGCCCGAAGCAGGGAGAAGACGAATCTCCGGAGCAATGATAGGGACGTCGGCCTGGAACTCCCAAGTCGGTTCCTGTCCCTGCAGAAACAAGAGAATCGGATCCCCTTCCCAGCCGATAGCGGGATCTGCAATAAAACCCCAGTCGGTGTTGGGAACCTCAGGCATAAAAAATGGATCCAACTCCGTGACTCGATAATAGCAGGCTGGCTGCCCCTCTTGGGTCTCATCAAAGAATTCAATCGGCGGGCAGGCTATCCCGACATTCATGACGGGAGTCCACCTCACCATATCGTGCGAGCGCTCGATGCAGTAATTCCGCAGAGTCACCGGAGCCGCACCAACTGCCCAGTCGAAATTGAGTGTGATACAATTTCGCCCATCCTCCATTCGTTCGAAGCTCAATTCAGGCACCAGCTCGGTCAGCTCAATGACAGGGATCACCGGAGTCACCTCAGGCTCCCAGATGAAATCGGAGATGGGCTCGAAGCCCCCTTCGCTCAGAGCAAAGGGGTCGATACTGACGACCGTGGATCCTGTCTCCTCCGGCACACTAAAGGCAAAGGTGCCATCCTCTGCAGTGACCGTGTGCCAGCTGCCACTCGCCCCGGAAATCGAAACAGTGAGCCCTGAAACTGGTTCCAGATCCTCCGCACAAATCGAGCCCGCCAAAACAAGCTCCGCAGAGCAAAAACCCTGGCTCAACCCAAGACCTAAAGCGATATAGCATATACTTTTCATGATTAATGATTCACCAAATTACTTCTTCGTGCGCAAGGAGAAAGGAGTATCGTGCAGATGACATGAGGGATGAGGCCCCTTGGCAGATCGAAAAATTCTTGACCAAACCCAATCCGTCACAAACATACGCCCTCCCACAGGCTCGCCTGTAGGCCCTATAATAGGTGAGGTGTACCCTGCGCACCGAGACTTCCCATCCAACCATCATGGCTAAGAAAAAAACTCCCGCTAAGAAGGCGGCCAAGAAAGCCCCCGCCAAGAAAGCAGCGGCTAAAAAGGCACCTGCGAAGAAGGCTGCTAAAAAAGCCCCCGCTAAAAAGGTCGCCGCCAAAAAGGCTGCCAAGAAAACAGCGGCGAAAAAGGCACCTGCAAAAAAAGCCGTCACAAAAAAGACTGCAGCGAAAAAGACTGCAGCAAAAAAAGCTGTCGCCAAGAAGGCAGCGGCGAAGAAAGCCGCTAAGCAGGAGAAAAAGGAGGTCATTGAGACCCCTATCGAAAAGCCAGCTACCAAGAGTGGTAAGAAGGTCAAGAACCGCATCGACACCCCTGAGATCCAGGAGAAGATCCGCGAACTCATCAAGCTCGCCAAGGAGCAGGAGTATCTTACCTATGATGACATCCACGAAATTCTCCCGAACAACATCGTAGAACCCGCCGATGTTGATGCTATTCTGGAGCGACTCCGCCAGATGGAATTTGACATCATCGACGCTTCGGAAGTTGATCGTTTCAAAGACAAGAAAAAGGGCGACCTGGATTCCGAGGAAGAGACGAAGGACCAAAAGCTCGATATTCTGGACGACCCCGTCCGCATGTATCTGAAGCAGATGGGGCAGGTCCCGCTGCTGACGCGCGAGCAGGAGGTAGAGATCTCCAAGCGCATTGAAGATGCCGAAATCGAAGTGCAGAAATACCTCCACCTCTTCGGCTTCACCGCTGATGGCTACCTCGCCCTCGCTGACAAGCTAATGAGAGGCAAGGAGCGCTTTGACCGTGTCATTCTCGATAAGAAGATCGAGAGCCGCGAGCGCTACATGAAAGCCCTCCCAAAACATTGCGATCAGGTCCGCGCCCTCCATGAAGAGACCACCGGTCTGATCAAGAAGCTTTCGGCCAAGGCACCCCGCGGGAAGAAAAAGCTCGAGGCGACATTGGAGAAGAACCTCCAATCCATCGCCCGTCTCTACACCCGCTTTCACTTCAAGCAAAAGGTCATCGAGGACTTCTGTGACGTCGTAGAGGTGTATCAGGATAAACTCTGGAAGTATTCCCGCAAAAAGGGAGACGAAGCCGAAATCGCAATCAAGGAACTCACGCTGGAATCTTGGCACACCGTCGAACAATTCGACGCCACCAACGAGAAGCTCCGCATCTGGATGCGCAAAGCTCTCAAGGCCAAGACCGAGATGGTGGAAGCAAACCTCCGCCTCGTCATCTCCATCGCCAAGAAATATAC
>CALBVA010000248.1 GCA_937969125.1 uncultured Verrucomicrobiales bacterium
AGCAGTCGGTGGCCTTGGAACCGATAAGGTTATTGAACATATCAAGCCTGCCGACTTGCTCGCCATGTCAAGAAAAACCCGATTTTTTTTCAGATTAATTCACTCCCAATCAAGCAGTTACATGAAAATTTGACGCAGATGGCTATTTCCTCAACAAGGTCACAAGCCGGAAAGCGGCAAACTAGATCCTAGTTTCGCTTCTGATAAAGGCTAGCAGTTCTCCTGCGCCGTCTTCAATGAGGTTCGCGACCAACTCAAATCCATCTTCTCCGCCGTAATAAGGATCAGGCACCTCGCTGTGATCATGCGCTATGCAAAAGTCCGTGAACTTGCGAACTCGCGCCCGTGCTTCGTCTGACTCCGCGAGTTTCATGACATTATCATAGTTCTCATCATCCATCGTGAGGACGAGATCGAAGTCCTCGAAATCCTGCGTTAAAAACTGTCGCGCCGACCCAGTCATCTCATAGCCGCGTCCGCGCACCGTCTTGGACATCCGCGTATCCGGCTCCTTTCCCGTGTGATATCCAATCGTCCCCGCCGAATCGCAACGAATATCCTCCGACAACCCCGCTTTCTCCACCAAATGCCTGAAAATATTCTCCCCAGCCGGCGACCGGCAAATATTTCCCATGCAAACGAAAAGGACACGGTAACAACGTTCGGGCATCTCTGAAAATGCCTCCAAGAAGGTCTCCAAGACCAGCCCTCATTTCGGCAAATTGCAATTCCGCCGTTCTGGCATTAATGCGAAATACGTGACACGAGTGAGCAATCGATAGTCCAAAGCTCTCGGCTTGGCGCGCTGGAGGCGGCTACTTTGTGATGAAATCTCCGCCGAGGGCCAAGTGGAGATCGATACGGTTTTGCAGGCGCTGATTTTTGAGGCTGATCAGGGAGATGCCTGCGTTTTCGGACCGGCGTTGGGCCTCAAGGTATTCCAGGAATGAAGCTCCTTCAATTCCGAGAGTGATGTCGCTGAGTGCGCGCTTTTCGGCGAGCTTGGTCTGGCGGACTTCCTTCTCGAGGAATAGCTCTTGCTCGGCCAGTGATCGGTCGGCGGCGAGGGCGGATTCGACTTCACGAAAGGCGAGGAGGGCGATGCGGGTGTAATCTTGAATCTCGGCTTTGTTTCGTTCCAAAGCGGCCCGCGCTTGAGCACTGAGGGCTCCGCCGCGGTAGATGGATTGACTGAGCGAGGCTGCGGCGGAGTAGAGGAGGAAATTGGGATCGAAGGCACGTTTTAGCGAGTCTGCACTGTTGGAGGCACTGCCGGTGAGGCGCAGATTCGGGAGGAGATTCTTACGCGCTGCCTCGGCACGTTCAGCGGAGGCGTAGAGATTGGCGCGAGCCGCTTGAAGGTCTGGACGGCGTTCCAGGAGCTGCGAGGGAAGTCCGAAGGGCACGGATTTAGCAAGGGAGGGAAGCTCGAAAGATGAGGTGACATTAGCCGCAGGATATCGCCCGAGGAGAATCTCGAGATTTCGCGCGGCGTCATCGCGATTCAGCCGACGGATGCGCAGGCTGCGCTCGGCGCTGGCGACGTTATTCCGGGCGAACTGGACATCAACGGCGCGCAAGGTGGTGGCGCGATAGCGTCGCTCAACCACGGGTAGGGCAGTCTTGTAGGAATCGACTGTTTTCTCGGCGAGAGCTAACTGCTGCTCGGCGGTGACGAGATTACACCAAGCTTGGGCGGTATTGGCGGCGAGGGAGAGGCGGGCTCCGCGGAAATCAGCGAGAGCCGATTGGTAATCGGCCTGACTGGCGCGGTCGAGGTTGCGAAGACGGCCCCAGAGATCGGCCTCCCAACCGATGTTCAGGGAGAGAGAATAACTGTCACGGGTCGCGGTGTCCCGGGCATCACTGCGGCGTGCCCCGGTGGAGGACGAGACGTCCGGAAGGCGGGCGGCTCTGCCAATGATGGTTCCTTCCTTAGCGGCTCGTAGGCGATGGGCGGCGGCTTTGAGGTTCTGATTATTTGCCAAGGCCTCCTTCACCAGCTGCGTCATACGCGGGTCGCCGAATTCGCGGAGCCACCCGGTGCTGATTTTGTCATTCCGTCCGCTGGCTGCGGTAGCAAAGGCCTTTGGTGTGTCAATGGACACCTGCGAGGTAGCTTGCGGACCCTTGAGTGCTTCGCAGGAAACGAAAGTGACGAGCGTGAGAAGGGAGACGGTGGTGAGGATGGGGCTCATTTCTGGCGCTGAGAGCGGTAGATGGGCGGGGCGACCTCCTTACCCCGCTTCGCGACTTCCTCTTTCAGGACCTCGATGGCCTTGGTGAGCTGGGGGTCTCGACCGGAGGGAAGGTCGTCCGGGGCGACATCGATGAGGACGTGCGGGACGGCTCCGTAAAGTTCCATGTCTTCACCGTTATCCGGTAGGAACCATCCCCGACCGGGAAGGCGCATGCGACCGAGGTCCATCACGGTGGTGGACCAGGTGGAAATGACGCCGCCGGCGGTGGGCATGCCGACGACTTTTCCGCGATCGAGGGTTTTCACGGCGTGGGCGAAGATCTCGGCATTGGAGAAGGAGTTCTCATTGCAAAGGACTACGATGGGCTTGTTCCAGCTGGCATAGACGTGGCGATCCTGTGGGTAGCCAATGTCGCCGTTTCTCCCGATGGTGTAAGCGTGCAGAGGCTGGGTCAGCACAGTGAGAAGGTGATCCGCAGTGAACCCGCCCCCATTGTCACGGACATCAATGATGAGACCGTCCTTGCCCGCACCTCGTTCATAGATGTGGTGCTCGAACTTTTCAAATTCGCTCCAGGCCATGCGGGCCACGTGGAGATAGCCAAGTTTTCCGTCCGTGGACTCTTCGACCTTTTCGCGGCGGCGATTCAGACGGGCGGCCTGGGCGAGGGAACGGGCTTGTCCATAGCTGATGGGGCGGATGGTGACTTCTCGCTCATGTGGCTCGGCCAGTTCGTTACCGACTGTCATGACGGTGAGGATGATGTCGCGATCCATGCGACCATTAAGAAGCACGGTGAGCGGAGTATCGCCCCGGAGTTCACGACCATCGATTTTCAGAAGTCGCTCGCCAGGATAGAGGAGGCTCTGTGGTCGGTCGGCTGGGCCTTCTGGTAGTATGGCGGTTATCGTAAGAGTATCATCAAGAGTGATACCGAGATGTGGCGTAGTCTCACGCCAGGCTTCATTGAAGCTCCATTCCTTCGGGAATGCGCTGGGGTAGAATCCCATATGGGAGGCATTGAGTTCACCGAGAAGTAGGGACATCACGCGGCGGAAGTTTGCCCGGGTAGGAGCCTTGGCGGCAGCGAGTTCATACTTCTCGCGAACTTGATCCCAGTCGCGGTTGTTGAGCTTCGGGTCGTAAAAGACATCCCGCAGGGTGCGCCAGGCCTGACGATATCCCATCCGTTGGTGCGCCTCACGGTCGCGCTTAAAGGGGACTTTGAAGCCGTATTTCGTCATGCGGCCTTTGTAGATCTGAGCGGGTGCACCACCGGAGATGACATAGAGCCGCTCCTGGTTTTTGTAACGAATGATGGAGGCGGATCCATTGTAAAAGACTGAGGGGCGGGCGCTCGGTTTTGGCTCGACCTGGTGGATGGCTCCGTTGCTCTGGAAGAGGATACGGGATGAATTGGGAGTCCAACCGAGTCCTGCGGGAGACATGCCGTTAAGAGGGATGCGGAGGATCCGTTTATGGACGTCATGCAAATCGAGAATAAGGGGATCGGGCTTTTTCTTCTTCTTTTTTTTCTGCTCCTTAGGCTTGTAGGCCGGATCCTTTTTCATGGTTTTCCGTGCCGAGTCCAGGCGGCGGTCACGGTCGCTCAGGAAGTGCCCCTCGCGCATGAGGTGCACGAAGAAGATATCGGTGCTGGTGGAGTGGCGGCGACCGGCGAAGGCGAGGATCTTGCCATCAGGGGACCAGCGAGGAGCGTAGTCGCTATCGGGGTGGCGGGAGACATTGATCGGATCAGTCTTACCGTCGGTGGAGATGATGAAGATATCGGTATTGTAGTTCGGGTCGGCGACGGCGTAGGCGATGTGACGGCCGTCCGGGGACCATTGGTAATCGAAGCTCGTCCAGGTTTCGATGAGCTTGCGGGGCTCGGAGCCATCAGGTTTGGCGATCCAAAGAGTGCCGGGGTATTCCAAGTATGAAATCAGTTTGTTATCGGGGCTGAATTGGAAGCCAGACTTTACCTGAGCGCCCTTGGTGACGGGTTCGTGTTTGAAGTCTTCGGTGTGCCACCAGAAGTCTTTTGGTGAGGTCTTTGACATGCGCCAGTAGTTCGCGTCGATGCCGTTGTCCTTTAGGTAATAGAGGTAGTCACCTTTTTCCGAGAAGTAGATGTCTGACTCGTGAGCAGGAGAATCGGTGATGCGGAGCGGTTCCTTGAGGACGGTATCCATTGTCCAGATTTCGCCTTCGGAGGTGAAGGCCCATTCCAGACCGGTGGCGGTGACCGTGGCATCAGAGGTGGCGCGCAGACTCCGGGCTTCAAATTTGGGATGCTCCAGAGTTGTCCGGTGGTGAAGAGTGAGCTTCGAAGGCTTCGACTTTCCATCGGTGGCGAGGGTGTTGAGATCGAAGAGGTGCCGGTAAATCAGGGTGGAGCCGTCGTGAGAGAGAGCCGGGCTGAAGACGGCGTCATTGGGATAAGTGGTGAGTTGAACACTTCCTTCTTTCCCGAGTTCGTGACGCCAAATGTTGAAGGCTCCGGAACGGGCGGTGACGTAGAAGAATGACTTCCCATCAGCTGCCCAGATCGGAAACCGGCAGCCGGAATCGTGAGCAACGGGCTCAGAAAAATTCTGTCCGGCGATATCATAGAGCCAAATGCGTGAAGCCTGTGGGCCGGTGTATCCCTTGCGATACGGTGGAGCCCCGCTGCGGGTGAAGAGGACTTTTTTACCGTCCGGTGAGTAGCGTCCACCGGTGCCGGTGGCATCGAAAAGGAGGACCTCATCGAGGGTGGGGTCGAGTGGCTTCTCAATGAGGCGGGTGGGGCGTCGACCGGCGTGATCGCGTATTCCGCTGACGAGGATTACGGGTTTCTCTGGGTGGAGGTCTTCCAGGAAATTTCCTTCGGTATGGTAGGTGATTTGTTTCGGGACACCTCCGATGATTGGCAGGCTGAAAACTTGTAAGGAGCCGGTGCGGGTGGAGTTGAAAAACACAGTCTTTCCGTCGCGTGAAATGCGAGGATTCGTGTCCAGTCCGGGGTGGGAGGTGAGACGACGGGCTTCGCCACCGTCAATTCCGCTGAGCCAGATGTCACCAGCCCAGTCGAAGGCGATGGTTTTAGCATCCGGCGACAAGGTTGGTGAGGCGGGGATGCGGATGGTCTCCAGCGCGTGGCTCGAGAATGTCAGCAAGAAAAGGAGAGAGCCTCCAAGAGCGAGGATGTGGGAAAGCGGATGGGTCCGCTGCGAGGGGTGAGGGCGACGCATGCCTGAGAATGCTCTAATTGACTGGAATGCCAAGTGCTCAGGAGACTTAGTCTGGGATAAAAAAGCCCCGATTCCGAAGAACCGGGGCTGATTGAGGAAAGGTGAGGCTCACTCTATTCAGACATGAACATCACGACCAACAGAGCCACGGCGACGAGGCCGAGGATAATGAGTGCGGCGTTCAATAGGACGGTGGATTTGTCCTTTTTCGGTTTTTGGGCGAGGCCGACTGGCTGTTGGCTCTGTTGAGGTGTCTGGCCTGGAACTGCAGTCGGCTGTAGAGTCGGGGCTGGATTTGCGGTGGCCTGATCCATGGAAGCAAATTGTGGCGCGACGGCAGCAGCAGCTACTGGAATCTGGGCGGCGGCGGGTCCAGGAGCATGGGCTGGCTGAGCCGGGGCGGCCCCCGCACCGAGAACGGGTTGGATATTCAGTGGCGCAGCCATTGGCTGAGCCGGGGCGGCTGGTTCCACGGGGGCATCAAGCACGACGTCCTTGCGTGGATCAGGTGCGATGGCGGCCGGTCCGGCACCCGGGGTGGGCGCCTTTAGGCTGACCCGCATGGTTACCTTTGAGAGAGGCTTCTTGGCTGGCGAACCTGGTTCGACAGGGGGCTGCGGAGTCTCGCCCGCTGCTTGAGCGGCTGCTTCTCCGGGGTTGTTTGTTTCAGAACTCATCGCTTATCTCGAATGGGGTGGGAATATCGGTGTGGCGTGATATCTAAGTTTATTAACATAAGGGTGAATTGCATGGCCAGCAGCGTTTTTAAAAAAATGACGCCCGACAGCTAAGCTGGTGGGTATCATTGAAATTGGCTCCAAAGATGGAGAAGTCTAGTGTGAAGTGCGCTAAGCTCGTCTAACTAAAAGAATTCGTCGTAATTTTTGTCGAAAATTTCCTCAGTAGTCTTCGGCCAGATGAAGGGCTTTGGATCTTCGTTGTGAGGTGATGAGTCCGAAAAAGAGTTCAACCTGATTGAATCAAAAAGCTCCAATTAGCGTGGTCGCTTGTTTGTTTTGCGTATCCTCGGCACAGGTCAACAATGCGGGCGAGCCCGCAAGGAACCATGCTGGGAGGATTTGGGGTAGGGGGCGGGAAGCGATGAGTTCAAGCTTCTCGCGTTCTGTTTCTGTCAGAGTAATAATGGAGGCGACTCTGCTCACCCCAACACTCTAACAGAAAATATGAAGCGGCCACTATAACTAAGTGAACTTAGCGCGCTTCACACTATGTGACCGTCTCCCTTGCACTTGCGGCAAGGTAATCCCGATTCATTTTGGCGATGTGGTCTGCGCTGATCTCCTTTGGACAGACTGCTTCACACTCGTATTGATTGGTGCAATTACCGAATCCTTCCTCGTCCATCTGACGGACCATGCCGAGGGTGCGCTTATCTTTTTCAGCGTGTCCCTGTGGTAGGTGATTGAGATGCGAGATCTTCGCTGAGACGAAGAGCATCGCACTGGAGTTTTTACAGGAGGCCACACAGGCACCACAACCAATGCAGGCTGCAGCGTCAAAGGCGGCATCGGCATCAGCCTTGGGAATGGGGATGGCATGGGCATCTGGAGCCGAGCCAGTGCGCACGCCAATATAACCTCCAGCAGCAACAATGCGGTCGAAAGCGGAACGATCAGTTACGAGATCTTTGACGACAGGGAAGGCCTCGGCGCGGAACGGCTCGATCCAGATCGTGTCGCCGTCGTTGAACTTCCTCATGTGTAGCTGGCAGGTGGTGATTCCGCGTTCTTTCGAGTGGGGAATTCCGTTGATAGTCATGGAGCACATGCCGCAGATGCCTTCACGGCAATCGTGGTCAAAGTGGATGGGCTCATTGCCGTCCTTGATGAGGCGCTCATTGACGATATCGATCATTTCAAGAAAGGAAGCCGAGGTAGGAATCTCCTTGGCTTCGTATTCTTCGATACGGCCTTCGGCACTGGCGTTATCTTGTCGCCAGACTTTGAGGGTGAGATTGAGCAACATGGGAATTTAAGTATGAGCTAATTTGAAATGAACGAATGAGCGACCTCGATCTTAAGCTTGTTCATTTGTAACTACGAATCGAGGGCTGGACTTCCTCAAAGACGAGATCCTCTTTGTGAAGAACAGGGGGAGTGCCGGGCTCAGTGTGTTCCCAAGCCGAGACATATTGGAACTGGTCGTCGTGTCGCTTTGCCTCACCGGGCTGGGTGCGGCCGTCTTTGACTTCCTCATCAGTGTCAAAGAATTGGTGTTCCGATCGGAAATGCCCACCGCAGGATTCTTCCCGATTCAGAGCGTCGTAGCAGAGGACTTCTGCGAAATCGATAAAGTCGGCAACGCGTCCAGCTTTCTCCAGTTCGGAGTTCAATCCGTTGGCTGAACCAGGAATACGAACGTTGGTCCAGAACTCACTCCGGATTTCCGGAATCCGTTTGAGAGCTTCT
>CALBVA010000249.1 GCA_937969125.1 uncultured Verrucomicrobiales bacterium
CAAAAAGATCGTCTGTAGCGAGAGACAACCCCTCTGATTGAATTTCCCGATATCCCTCGCTGCCAATGCCGCCGCTTCCGGCGTCGCGTCCGTCACCATTGCCACTCCCACCCGATGCCCGTGGCCCACGAAAACAGTCTCCAGTGGGCAAAGTGCCTGGAAGTGCCTCAGCGTCTCATCGCTCCCATACACCACCAGCGCGTCCGCTTCCGGGATCCAGCTTTCCGGAAGTTCGTATGAGATCTTCACAAACTCCTCCATCCACACCGGCACCTTAAAACCCTCGAAACACCCCCTCGGCAGCTTCAGCAAATTTCGCGCACCCAGGATCACCCCGTTCAGCAGCGTTTGATACAGCGCGTGCGGCGTATTCCCGCTAATCACATGCACGATGGTGCGAGGCCGGAGCACATTGACCCCCGCCACCTCCCGGTCCCACGCCTCTTGTAAATCCCCACGATCAAACTCCCCCGTAAACTCCCTGAAGAAGCCCGCTTCCTCCGCGATCCGATCAAGCCGTTCCCCGTCCGTCATGATAATGCGTGGTCGATGGTTCGTGAGCACCCTCGTGGCAAGGCTCCTGGATCCCTCCCGATCAGCGTAAAAGATCCATCGCCCTCCGCGACTCCAAAATCCTGCGTCCGGATTCCCGCCACACTATGCACATTTGCCAGATCATGGATCACCAAATACCCCAGCTTCCCCGGCTCGCACTCCTCGCCTGACTCCGGATCCAGCACCCTCCACCGGCACCAATACGGGAACCGATGCCGCCCGCCCGCACCCGCCGCATATGCCTGACTGCTGAGCTCCGTCATCCCGTACTCATTGTGGATCAATCCATCCCTCACCCCGAAAAACCCCGAGAGCTGCTCATAGAATGCCCCCTTCGCCAGCTCCCGCGCCGTTCCCTTATACCCCCCCGTCTCCAGGATTCGTGATCCCTCTGGCAACTCCACCTCCCCGTGCGACTCCATAAAATGCAGAAAGGCCAATGCCGTCCCCATCAAAAAAATCGGCCGCCCCACCTCCAGCGCCGCATATAGCTGCGCCAGACAAAACCGCGAATCCCGCATCAGAAACCTCCCCGCATCCCCGCCCAAAAAACCGAACATATGGCTCAGGGACGAATGCTCGGCCTCCTCCGCCGATGCCGCAAAAAACAGACTTTCCATCCTAGGCAATCCCGCCTCATCCCACCCCCTCGAAATGGCATGCTCATACGTCCCCGTCTCCGGGAAATGATGCGCGCCACGCACCTCCGTCGTCGTTCCTGAAGTCAAAAACGTCCGAGCAATCTTACCCCCGCAGGTCAAAGGATGATCCTCCAACTTGAAAGCCGCAGTCGGGACCGCCGGAATCTCCTGCCACCGATTGATCTCCCCGGGCCTCTTTTTAATCGCCTCCGCATACCGGCGAAACGGAGTATTATTGGCAAACTGAAACTCAAAGAGCCTCAGCGCAAGTTCGTTGAACTCACCCGTCTCCGCATCATCCAGATAGCTCCGCACCAACTGCACCATCTCCGTGGTAGTCAGAGGCTTCTCATTGGAAATCGCCATATCGGTGGTTGCTTGACAAGTTAGGGCATTCAGGAGAACACTTCTCCGGCCAGTTCTTAAGTTTTATCTCCAACTCCAACTGATTTTTAAAGCGATGATTTCCATCAAGCACATTTCACTCCTGCTGCTCTCCGGCTTCCTTCTCGTCAGCTGCGCCCCTTTTCCTCCTGGAAAATCCCGTGTTGACCCAAAAACCGTCCCAGAAGTCCCGAAAGTTGAGGAAAAGAAAAAAAAGACAGCCGCTGAGCTGAAGCGCGAAGCCGATCGCCGCAAGGCCAGGGCCAAGAAACGCAAAGCTGATGCCAAACGCCGTGCAGAAGCTCGCCGGAAAAAAGCCGAGGAAAAAGCCAACGGTCTCGGCTCTGCCACTAATGACACCGGATCAGCCAGCGACAGCCCCACTGCCACCAAGCCGAAGCCCAAGCCGAAGCCGAAGGCAAAGCGCCGCACTGCCGTCCGCATTCCCGGGAAAGAAGGCTATGTCTTTAACCCATGGACCAATAAGGCCGTCGACGTCCGCAGTATCCCGAGTGGTCAGCTCGTTCGCGACCCCAAGGATCCTGACCCCACCCACATCTTCCGCGTCCCCTGATCTCAGGACCTGACCACCTTCACGGGCCGGATTTCCAGTAGGGAGTCCGGCCTTTTTTTGACCGACCTCCCCGCATTACCATATCTCCACCTTGTCAATGCCACCCTCATCCCCGCGGAGCAGCTCCTTCCAAAAAATCGCGATCCTCGGCCCCGGTCTTCTCGGTGGTTCCACCGCCCTTGCCGCTCGAAAGGCCGGGTTCGATGTCACCCTCTGGGGCCGAAACCCCGAACGTGTGGAAGCCGCACAAGCTCTCGGCCTCGCCGCCACCACTGACCTTGCGGACGCAGTCTCTTCGTCGGACCTCATCATCCTCGCCGTTCCTGTCGGCGTCATGGAAGACCTTGGCACCCGCCTCCTTCCGCACCTCGCGCCCCACGCCCTCGTCACCGATGTCGGTAGCGTGAAGTCTCTGCCACATCAGGTCGCTGCCCTCCTCCGCCTCCCCTTCATCGGCAGTCATCCTATGGCCGGCTCCGAACAGACCGGCATCGAAGCCGCGCGCGCCGATCTCCTCCAAAACGCCGCCTGCATCATAACCACTGATGACCAGGCCGATGATGAAACCGCCATTGATCCAGCTCCTCTCGCCGCCTTCTGGACCACCCTCGGCTGCCGCGACATCGAGATCATGACCGCCGCCGCGCATGATCAGGCCGTCGCCCGGATCTCACACTTTCCCCACGCCATGGCAGTCCTCACTGCCGATGTCGCCCTCCAGGACCCCGCCCACGGCCACCTCGCTGGCGGGGGATTTCGTGATACCTCGCGCGTCGCCTCTGGTGACCCCCAAATGTGGGCCGAAATCATGATGGAAAATCAGGCCCCTCTGGTCACCTCTCTCCACGATGCGCAATCGAGCATCTCCACCCTCCTTGGATTCCTCGAAAAATCCGATCAGGCAGGCCTTGAAAAATACCTCGCGGATGTCAAAGCACGTAAGGAGCACTCCGCACCCTGACGATAAATTCTGAGCCGCCACATCACTTCTTTCTATCAATGAGCACCCCATTCCGCGCCGTCGCCATCGATGGCCCAGCCGCCTCCGGCAAGAGCACTGTCGCCAAACGCCTTGCCGACTCGCTCGGACTCATCATGGTCAACTCCGGTGCCATGTATCGTGCCGTCACTTGGCAAATCCTGCAAGAAGGCGTCGACCCCTCGGACCCTGCTGCCGTCGTCACAGCCCTCACCGACATGGAAATCATTGGAGGGGTTGAAGACGGGCTCTCCACCATCACCATCAATGATCGCCTCCTCTCAGAGGAACTTCGCCTCCCTGCGGTCAACCAAAACGTCTCGAAGGTGGCTGCTGTCCCCGAAGTTCGCGAGTGCCTCGTCGCCATGCAGCGTGCCTACCTCGAGGATAATGACCTCGTCATGGAAGGTCGGGATATCGGCTCTGTTGTCTTCCCTGAGACCCCATTTAAAATCTACATCGACGCCTCCGAGGAAGTCCGCGCCGCTCGTCGCTCCAAGGACGGAGAGGCTGATGCTGTCGCCGCTCGCGATCAACAGGATAGCCAGCGGAAGACCTCGCCCCTCGTCATTCCGGACGGTGCCACCGTCATTGATTCCTCGGATCTCACCATCGAGGAAACCGTCAAAGCCACCTGTCAGGCCCTTCTTGCCCGGGGATGGGAGGATTGAAAAAAAATCGGAAAATCACGCCATGAAAACAACCTACTGGATCGGCCACACCATCTTCCGCGCCGCCGCTAAAGCCTTCTTCCGCTACCAGGTCGTCGGCCGCGAAAAACTCGTCCAAAGCGGCTCCGTCCTCATTGCCTCAAATCACGAATCCTTCCTCGATCCGCCACTCGTCGGTATCGCCTATGATGACGACGTCTATTACCTCGCGCGTAAAACCCTCTTCCGGGGCCCCACCTCCTGGCTTTATCCGCGCTGGAATGCTATCCCTGTCGATCAAGAAGCACCGGATATGAGCAGCCTGAAGCGCATCGTTAAAATTCTCCGCTCCGGTCAGCGCGTCGTGGTCTTTCCGGAAGGTGCCCGCACCCTCGATGGCGAACTCCAACCCGGAGAGGCCGGCGTCGGCCTCATTGCCGCTAAAAGCCACGCCACCATCCAGCCTGTTCGCATCTTCGGCGCGCGTGAAGCCCTCCCACGTGGCAGCGGCCGCCTGAAATTCCACCCGATCACTATCGTCGTTGGTGATCCCATCGAGCTGACTCCTGCCGAGCAGAAAGCCAAGGGCCGTGAAGCCTACCAAGCCATCTCTGATCGCATCATGGGAGTCATTGCCGAGATCAAACATCCCTCGCAAAAATAATCAATCGTGGGAGGGTAAAATTGAACGAATGATTGTCAGCCCACTCCTAACAGATGATAGTCGGCGCATCCGCTGACGCACTCCGATCCATCCTCATGAATCTGCAAATTCAATGCCCCAAATGTTCGAAACGCTTCACCGTGCAGGAGGATCTCACCGGAAAGACCGTGGAATGTGGCTCCTGTGAGCATCGTTTCCCGGTGAATGCGGACTCCATGACTACCGAGCGCACAAAAGTCTATACGGGAGCTGGCAAGAAGAATGACGAATTCCTGAGTCGCCTCGGCAGATCGCCCTCGGCTACCGGATCTCCGGCTGCGCAAGCAGGCAATCCACGCCCTCCTTCCGGAGGCTCTCCACAAGTCGATGCCATCATGCCGGCCTCCCCCGGCCAGACCATTGCCATCGGAACTGGCGTCAGCCTCATTCTCCTCTTCGCCCTCCTCTTCTTCCTCGGCAGTAACCCTGGTGGTGTTTTTCAGGACGTTGATCTCAACCGTCGTCGCCTTCTCGGCGGATTTGTCGCCCTTCTCGGAGCCGGGCTCATCTTCGTTGGCGCCAAAAACCGCCGCGGATTTGCCTTCTTAGTGTCCCTCGTGCTTGTGGGAGGCCTGATGGCACTCATTGAAACCCGCCAAATCCACACCACACCTCTCGTCGTCGGAAGCTTCCAGGGAGGTGACACGGATGATGAGAGCGAGATTCCCAATGACGCTCCTCTGGCCGAAAACGAAATCATCGGTCGTGTCGGCTACGGAGCGATCGAACGACAAATCGAAGCCATGGGGAGCCGCTTCAAAGCCGATGGCAGCGAATACGTCTTTGGAATCTTCGTCGAAGGGCTCCAGGAGAGCGACTTTATGATGTTGGATCGCTATTTCAAAAAGAAGCTCGTGATCCCTCCGACCGAAGCCCTCCTTAACTATAAGCGTAATGGAGAACGGGACCGACTGATCATCATCACCGGTCTCAAAATGGACTTTGATAACCTTGTCCGCCACACCGAGAAGCTTGGGGCGGTTATCAGCTATCCTGCCCTGCGCCTTGTGGAACTCCGCATGTCCGAAGCCCTCCTCCAGGAACCTAGCGGTGATCTTCGCACCAAGCTCACAGACCCCACCCATCCCAGCTTCTTTTCCGTGAACCTGGATGAATTGAGTCACATCGATTCCGAGCGGGTTAAAGATGCCCTTCAGCGACTCGGCACCCTTCCTCCTGAAGTCGAAAAGAAATATCAGGAAAAGATCGTGGGAGAGCTTGTCCGCTTACTCGGGGAAGAAAGCGATCTCGACATCCATGCCCTCGTGGGAACCGCTCTTCGTGACTGGGCTGCTGGAAATCAGGCTGCCGTAAAAAAAGTTAGCCGGATCGCTGAAGATTGGATCGGGAAAGGTGTTCCCGTTCCACGTTCATTTGTCGAATACCTCACCGAGAACCAGTCACCCGAAGCCGCTCTCATGGTGGACCGTCTCTGGGCCACCGACTCCGGAAAATGGGCTGATTTATATGCCTCTATCGGCCCCGTGATCGAGCCCCGCGTGCAATATCACCTTCAGGAATCTCCACCTGAAATTCAACGTGCCGCCGCCGACCTCCTCAAAAGAGTCGGCACTGAAAAGAGTCTGCCTATCCTTCGTAAATATCAAAACAGCACCGATGATGAGCTGCGGATCCTCGTTCTTCAGGCCATTGAAGCCATCGGACGGAAATAATAGCCTCATTGCAGCCGTCTGAACTTGCCAATGTCTGATGGCTGCCAAAGAATCCTGCACCTTGCTGACACTTCGCAGCGTGTGTCATCGGACACATACGTAGTGAAAGATGTGGGGTGCATTCACCCCGCATCATCGCGGGTAAATTGCCTCTGTGGCGGAATTGGTAGACGCTGTGGATTTAAAATCCATTGCCCCTAGGGCGTGCGGGTTCGATCCCCGCCGGAGGTACTTTATTTTTCAATGAGTTAGGGAGGATGGTATTTTCTGCCTCTCTCACAATGACCACCTCGAGTGATCACTTCAGCGTTGACTCCTTCTCAATGTGAAGCGAGCCATGTTTCTAATAATCCTAGCCTTAAGCCGAGGACGATACACTACGACAACACAGGTATTGAGGTTCTAAGAGCTACCCTTCCGGTCGAAAAAGCACCGGTTATATGAGAGGTTGACGCAAATGGGTGTTGGTGATATTTTTTTGAAAAGTGCATCATATAAGAAATAGTTTGTTGGTGCTGTTTTCTGGGGTGTGCTCTGTGAAAGCAGCCACAATGGGAGTCGGGAATTCCATCACGAGTTCGTTAATCATGCCTGGTGGTGGATCTAGTGATGAACCTAATGACACTACTTTTACCGCATCAAATGCGACGGTGGATGCCGAAGTAAGTGTATGGACGATTACCCCAGATGCCATAGATCCTAATGATTTTTTGGCTAGTACAACATCAGGGTTGGTGAAGGTTGAAGCAACGGGAGGTGGAAATCGGAACCCGGCAGGATCGAACTTCACTTCAAGCGTGGCTTTCTCTCTCGGTGTTTCTGAGGTTGCCAATTTTAGCTTTGATATGACTTATTTTTTGGATCAGAGTGGGAGTAATGCTGGTAGCCCTTCGCTGAGTTGGTCGCTAGTGAATACGACGACAGGGGGCGTCGTGTTTAATAGCTCTGATACGGTAGCATCAGGTAGTAGTGTCAGTATTTCGACTCTGAGTGGAACACTTGTGGAATCTGGAGATTATGTGCTGGAAATTAAGGGGGAACTAACGGGTCCAGTGAATGGGAGTAACAAAACTTCAGAGGCTCGCCTAGACTCAGTTTCCTTTGATGTTGATGTCACCGTCCCTGAGCCTAGTTCGTTAACTTTGTGGGCTTTGGCATTGGGAATTTGCCTTGGGAGAAAGAGAGCAGCATGATCTGAACATCACAGATCGACCTCAGGGTGTATAGAGGTTTCGGTGTGGTTCCCAAAGCATGGCCTACATGCGCACCATCGCCCTCGGAGCGGACTCTGAAAATCTCTCCTCAGGGCGAAGAACCCATCACCCCGATTTTCTTCGGCCCTGCCTTACTGCCTTTGCCACCCCTTCGGCGACTGACCAAGAAAAACGGCAATCATTGATCTCTAAAATCCTCACCCCGGACCAATACTAGCTCTTCCCCGGGATTCCCATTCCACATTCCCACGACTCGTCTCTCCTCCTTCCCCCACTCCGCCCTTCCATTTCCCGAGAAATCGCCCTATTCCCTGCCAGCCCGCAGCAGTAAACTTCGCGTTTTCGCGCCTTTGCGGTTTCTTATCAGCAAACCATGTCCGCCGTCGAACTCACCCGAAACTTCTCCATCATCGCCCACATCGATCATGGCAAGACGACTCTGTCCGACCGCCTCCTCGAGGAGACCTCCACCATCACCCAACGCGAGTCCCAAGATCAGCATCTCGATGCCATGGACCTAGAGCGGGAGAAGGGCATCACCATCAAGTCCCACCCCGTGACCATGATGTATCCGGCAAAGGATGGTAAGACCTACAAGCTTAACCTGCTGGATACACCTGGCCACGTGGACTTTTCCTATGAGGTCTCCCGCTCGCTGGCTGCCTGTGAAGGAGCCATTCTCATCATCGATGCGGCCCAAGGTGTGGAGGCCCAGACCATGGCGAACGTGAACCTCGCGATGGAGCAGGATCTGGCCATCGTCCCAGTTCTTAATAAAATTGATCTCCCCGCTGCCGATGTCGATCGTTGCCGTCAGCAGCTGGAGGACATTTTGGCCATCCCTGGCGAGCACGGTATCCCAGCTTCAGCGAAGATGGGTATCGGTATCGAGGACATCCTGGAAGCGGTCGTCAAGCTGGTCCCACCGCCTCCAACGAACGATGACAATCTCCTCCGCGCCTCGGTCTTCGACTCTCTCTATGATGCCTACCGGGGCGTCATCTCCTACGTCCGCGTGATGTCAGGCGAAGTGAGAAAGGGCGATAAGATCAAACTCTTCCACACCTCGAGTAACTACGAGATAAAGGAAGTGGGGCACTTCACCCCGAAAATGGTGAAGACCGACAAGCTCCAGACCGGAGATGTCGGCTACATCATCGCGAATATGAAGTCCTCCGCCGAAGTGAAAATCGGCGACACGATCACTCTGCGGGACAAACCATGCCCGGAGCCTCTTCCCGGCTTCAAGGAGATCCGTCCCATGGTCTTCTCCGGGATCTATCCGGTGGATACCTCAGACTACGAGGCCCTGAAGGTCGCGATGGGTAAGCTTCAGATTAATGACGCCGCTTTCTCCTTTTCCACCGAAAGCTCCACCGCCCTCGGCTTCGGATTCCGCTGTGGCTTCCTCGGGCTCCTGCACATGGAGATCATTCAAGAACGCCTCCGCCGTGAGTTCGATATGGATGTCATCTCCACCTATCCATCTGTGATCTATGAGGTCACCAAGACCGATGGCGAGGAACTCATTATTGATAATCCCACCTATCTTCCGGAAGCGCAGGCCATCGAGGAGATTCGCGAGCCTATGGTGCGCATCTTCATCATGGTGCCCGGTGACTACATCGGGGACGTCATGCAGCTCATCATGGAAAAGCGGGGTGAATTGGAAAACACCGAAACCATCGATGAATTCCGCGTCCTCCTCACCGGCGTCGTCCCGCTGGCGGACATCCTCGTTGATTTCAATGACCGCCTCAAATCCATGACTAAGGGCTACGGTTCCATGGACTACGAGCACGCCGGCTACCGCGCTGCGAAGATGGTGAAGATGGATATGCTCATCGCCGGTGAAGCGGTGGAAGCCTTCTCCACCATCGTGCATAGGGACAAGGCCCAGGCCCGTGGGCGTGAACTCGCAGCAAAGCTGAAGGAAGTTATTCCCACCCAGATGTTCGTCGTGGCCATCCAGGCGGCGATTGGCGGAAACATTATTGCCCGCGAATCGATCTCCGCGATGCGCAAGAACGTCACCGCAAAATGTTACGGTGGTGACATTTCCCGGAAGCGTAAGCTCCTCGAAAAGCAGAAGAAGGGTAAGGCTAAGATGAAAGCCTTCGGCAAGGTGAACATCCCGCAAGATGCCTTTATCAAGGTGCTGAAGAGCGGGGACTAAGCCAAAAAAATCCCATCTGCTCTCACAACAAACAAAAAGAGAGGCAGATGGGATCAAACGCTCAAAAACGTTAGACTAGCTTCGACGACGGCGGATGAGGCCCAGCGCGCCAATCAGTCCCAGGAGTGCAGAGGAAGGCTCGGGAACCACAGTGTCGTCGACGGCGAAAGCCACTTCATCAAGGCCGATGGCATTGCCGCCATTATTGTTTAGGCCTACAAGACGCACTGCCACAACTCCGGTCTCAAGCGTTCCAAGACTGATCTTCTCAGCGAAATGGCTGCCGGCAACCTCATTGCCTTGCGCCAGAGTTCCAGTGACATCTGGAGTCGCAGAAAACCCTGATCCCGAATCAAGGTAAACCTCATAGTCGTTCACACCACGGCCATCACAACAATTTGCCTGGGTATAGTTCCAGACCCAAAGCTCAGTCAGATCTACGCCCCCAGCTGCGGAGAAGCTGAAATCGACCGTAATGGCGGTGCCCCCGGCTCCATCGCGCACGACGGCATTGGCTGCGTTAAATCCCAAGGTATGACTCGTCGAGTTAATCGTCGTTTCATCGATCGAGCTGACGGAGACGCTGAGGCCGTTGCCATTACTAATGTTCACGAATGCCGTCCCGATTTTTTTGCCAGACATAATTTAAGCTTGATGGTTCTATAATCCTTTATCTGTAATGGTTTCATGGTGGAGGAGTGAGTGAAATTCAGGCGCAGGAAAAGTCGCATGGTTCGTTAGAGGGCGTATCGGGTGGTGGCGATGGAGCCGTAGTGCTGAGGTTGGGCACCGCGGTCAGATTCGAGGATGGCAATGACTGTTTCTGCTTTATGAACGTCGAGTCCGAGGTAAAGTGACATTGATGCGTCTGAGTTTGTTTTTATTACAATGGATGTTGGATCGGTTTCGCGATGAGCGAGATAGCCCACGATTTGAACCAGACGCATCGCTTTTCAATCAATAAACAATCGACCTGAAACGCTCCGCCGGGCTCAACCGGCAGCCATAGGGTCTCGATAGAAAATGAAATCACTTTTGATAGGAGCAATTTTATTGAATGCAATTGCATTTGGAACTTCAGCGAGTCCGTTAAAGAGCGCAAAGATGAGTATGCTGGTGGAGCTGCCTCGTCCGAATTCTAGTGAATTCACCTTTAAAGAACCTGAAAAAAGAAAGGCGGAGATATTCACGAATTGGCCTACTAGGCCATTGGTCGATTGGAAGAAACCCAAGTTTGGCAAGGGCTTCTGCATCCACATCACCGCAGATGATCGGCTGCAAATTAGCAACTATGATTGGCTCGACTTAGAAACGACAATTCTAGAAAATGTCTCTGTGGAAAGGCTCAAAAATGCTGTGAATTCGATCACATGGCTGAATGAACCAGCGAGCATCGTAGTGACATCAGAACAAGAACTCTCCAAGTCAAAGATTTTCCCGTCAATTATGAAACTGTTATTCAAGCCATCTGTTCGCTTGTTCTACGTCCCTAACATCGAACAATAAATTTTCTGCCAGACATAATTTAAGCCCCAGGTCAGGGAACGGATGGAACATGGGACCCTTTTGAAATATTTG
>CALBVA010000250.1 GCA_937969125.1 uncultured Verrucomicrobiales bacterium
GCTGGCGGCTGACCTGGAATCGACCCAAGAAGAGCTGAAGGTGCTGCGTGAGCAACTTGCTCAGGCGAGCGTGAAGGAGAGGTCGGTGGGATTTAAGAATGTCGATCTGGAGGTGGAATCTGGAAATGCAGAGGATTCTCGTAGTGGTCATCTACAACATGAAAGAAAGCTAACCCATTCTTCCTCAAGAGGTGTTCTGGCTCCATTGGCAAGGGGGCCAGGCGTCAGGAGCGGTGATGATAGGGTGATGAGCGAGGGCCCAAATCCACTGATCAGAAAGGTCCGAACAAATCGAAAGTTGTCAGATTTCCGTTTCGATTCTGGTTCGGGGGAGGAGGTCAATGTCGCGGAGGAGTTTGAGGATGATGTGTGGGTCAGCAATAGAACCTTCGAGGCAGAGCCGTGGTTTGCTTCGCCAAGGATCTGGAGTCCTTTGCCCTGGAGTTCATTTCTGCAACCTGGTTGTCGACCTCTTAGGTCGGAACGGCCATTAAGGTTGAAAGACCGACGGACTCCTGTCATCCAGCCGATTCTGACCAATACGCGTCTTGCGGAGGAGCGTCGATTGGCCGCTGACCGACGCGTCGAGGAGGCCAAGAAGCTTAGGATGAGGGTTGAGCGTCGGCGACGGGAAGCTGAGGCAATCGCGGAAGCGCGTCGTGAACGGGAAGAGCGAGAGGAGGAAGCTCGTAGAAATGAAGAGCGGAGGCTGGCGATTGGTCGGGCTGAAGAAAGAAGGCGTCTGGACGAAGAGGCAAAGCGGATGGCGAAACAGGAAAGGTCTGCCAGACAGGTGGAAGCCTCGCGGGCAGAAGCGCTAGCGAAGGAGGAAAGGAGGAGAAAGCGAAATCAAGAGGAGATGGATCGAAGGCGCGAACGGGAGCGCATTGCCATGGAAAGAGCCAGAGTGGAGCAGGAAAGACGGCGGTTGGAGGAGCAACGACGGAGGCGTCAGGCGGAGGAGAGAGCGAATCGTGAGCGTCAGGAGGCCGATCGGGAGAGACAGCGTAGGGAGCGGGCGAAGGCTCGGAATGGTCAGCGGAAGCGTCGTGATACCGAGAAGTCACGCCGGCGATAGCGACCCGCCCCGGCGGCTGGGCTGAGGTTAGTGGGGCGGGCATGAAAGCCACTGAATGGCCCAGTCAAATCCGTGCTTCCGAGAATCAGCCCGTAAAGTTACCAGACGAAGATGATGGGGTGATTAACCACCGCAGGCTTACCGGGGCCATTGTCCTCAGTCACCTCGGTAGCAGTGACGTAGCCGTTTTCCAGCTCGATCACCGTCTTGCTCTTTTCTTCCCGGGTGGTGTGGCTGAAGCGGCGATAGATTCCGCCGGTGACGGGATCCTGGTAGTTGGTGTAATGTTTGATTTTTTCGTATTCGATGAACTCCCAAACCTGAGTTTGACCTTTTGCGTTACGGCGGGCCGTCGTTTTCGTCGGCTTGCCAAGGACCTGAGATACTTCGGCACCAGTCATGCCAATGGCGACCTGTTTCTTAGCGATGAGATCACGCACGACCAATTGGCGGGCGTGAACTTTCTTCAATTTCTTGATGAAGTCGGGGTCCTTTGAAGAGAATGCAGCGGGGACGACCCAGCCTGAGACGCCAATGCCTCCCGCTTTCTTGCCTCGGACAAAGTAGGCCTTATCGGTGATTGAGACGAGCTCCACCTCGATCCCGGTGAGAAGTGATCCACGCTTTCGTCCGCCCTTCGGTGTGGCGTAGACCCAGCCGGGTTTTTCAACCTTCAGCTTGATGCCCTTCGGGGCGAATTCCTCCACATAGACGACATTCTTCTCGGGCTTTTCCGGCATGGCGGTAAGTGGCAGGACAAGAAGGAATAGGAGTGCGAGCGTCTTCATGGTAGTTACAAAGTAAGTGTGAAATCGGGGTTTGTCGATGAGAGTGTGACGGGTTCTGATTAGCCCTTATTCGGGCCGAATTCATCTTTTGAATTTCGTGATTCTACGGCACCTTTTCTGGGTGAGCGGACCACTTTCTCAAAAGCTATTCACCAAGGCAAAGACTCTCATTCCCGGTGGGGTCAATTCTCCCGTCAGGGCATTCCGAAACGTGGACGGAGATCCGTTCTTCGTCCGCCGGGCGAAAGGGGCGCGTATTGAAGACGTCGATCAAAAGTCCTACATCGATTACATCGGTTCTTGGGGGCCGAATATCCTGGGACATGCGCCGACTTCCATCATCGCGGCGATTCACAATGCTGCGAAGGAGGGAGTATCCTACGGGATCCCGAATCCCCACGAGGTCGAGATGGCGCAGCTGATCGTGGACTGGGTTCCCTCGGTGGAGAAGGTTCGCATGACGAATTCCGGAACGGAGGCCACGATGTCGGCGATCCGGCTGGCGCGTGGATTCACCGGGCGGGATAAGATTGTGAAATTTGAGGGTTGTTACCACGGGCATTCTGATTCGCTGTTGGTAGCGGCGGGTTCTGGCGCGTTGACCTTTGGCGAGCCTGATTCGGCCGGGGTTCCGCAGAGTTTTGCCAATGAGACCATCACCTTGCCCTACAATGATGCCGGGCGGTTGGAGGAGGTCTTTGAAAAGTATGGTGAGCAAATCGCGGCTGTCATTGTGGAGTCTTATCCGGCCAATGCGGGCCTCGTATTTCCGCGCGAGGGATACTTACAGACCCTCCGCGAGGTGACGACGAAGCATGGTGCCTTGGTCATCTTTGACGAGGTGATGACCGGCTTCCGTCTTGCGAAAGGTGGAGTGCAGGAGCTGGAAAACTTCCAGCCTGATCTCACTGCGATGGGGAAGGTCATCGGGGGGGGACTTCCGGTAGGAGCCTTCGGAGGGCGCGCTGAGATCATGGACATGCTCGCGCCGGATGGGCCGGTCTATCAGGCGGGAACGCTGAGCGGGAATCCCCTGGCGATGGTGGCGGGATTGACCCAGCTTCGAGAGCTGGAGAAGGCTGGAGCTTATCCTTATCTGGAGCAGGTCGGCTCGCAGATGGCGGAGGGCTTACGCCGCATTCTTTCGGAGAAAGGCATTCCGCATCGCGTGAACCAGGTTGGTTCGATGTTTTGTCTCTACTTCCTCGACGAGGAAATTGTGAATGTCGATACCGTGGTGAAGCAGGACTTCGAGATCTTTAAAAAGCTCTTCTGGGGGTGTCTGGAGCGCGGAGTTTATCTCGCGCCAAGTCCCTACGAGACGGGGTTCATTTCCATGGCGCACACGGCGGGAGACATTGATGACACTCTGGACGTTATTCAATCAGTCGTCACGGACTGGTAGTGATGGCCTTCCTCGCCGCCTTCTTTTTCGCCGTCGCGGTATGCTACTCGTCGGTCGGCTTCGGTGGAGGATCGTCCTACACGGCAATCCTGGCCTGGCAGGGCGGTGACGTGGACGCCATCAGGCAGGTCTCGCTGCTGTGCAACCTTGTGGTGGTGCTCATTGGGGGGCTCGCGGGTCTGGGTCGGCTGCGAATGGATCTCTTGGGGCCGCTTTTGGTGACCTCGGTCCCAGCGGCATTTTTAGGAGCTTTTTGGCGAATTGATGAACAGGTGTTCTTTGGAGTGCTCGCAGCTGCCCTTGCCGTGTCCGGTATTCTCCTGCTTTGGAAGATCGATGCTGTGGCGCAGTCACGGAAGCTTCCTCTTTCGGTGCTTCTCTTTCTGGGCACTCTTCTCGGCGGACTGGCAGGGGTAACCGGTATTGGAGGTGGGATTTATCTGGCACCTGCCCTCTATCTCCTGAGGGCAGGGGAGGCACGGGAGGTCGCAGCGGTCGCAACCTGGTTCATCCTGGCGAATTCATTGGTCGGATTTGTCACCTTATCAATGAGAGTCGGTCTGGAGCCGCTGAGCGGATTTTGGTGGTTACCGGTAGCGGTCGCTGCGGGTGCCCTCATCGGCTCTCGGCTCCTTCAGGGTGTCTTTTCAGCAGTTGTTATCAGGCGGGTTACCGGGACGCTGATCCTCGTGGTTGCGGGTCGGATTCTCCTCCAGCAGCTATGAACGGACCCACCGGCTAAATCCGCCCCGCTTCCGTTCCCACCTTGGCATAGAGCTCCATTTCCTTGGCGCTGGTTTCCAGGAGATCCTCTGCCAGCTTCACCGTCCCTGGCTCGAACATTAGCAAGGTCGATGACCCTCCAAAAGCGAAGTATCCCTTCTCATCCCCCTTCGCCACTGGCTTGCCCGCTTTGTAAGTCTGGTGAATGGATCCCACACAGGTCGCTCCGATTTCCATACAGATCACCGTGCCCATAGTCTCTGTCACCAGCTCGGTCACGGTGCGTTTGTTCTCCCAGAGGTAGGAAATTCGCTGCCGCAGTGCGAGGGGCGAGACCGAGAAGAGGGGACCATTGACCAATTTGGTCTCGCCTGGAGTTCCAGCGCAGGGGAAGTGAAAGCGGTGATAGTCCACCGGGCAGAGTCGCGAAAGCAGCAGCGGCCCGTCTTCATACTTCTTCGCCAGCTCCGTGTCACCAAGCAGGCCCGCTACGTCAAACTTCTGTCCTTTCACAAAGACCGAGCTGATCTCGCTCGCCTTCGCGAATCCCAGATGGCGCCCGTCCGCCGGTAGGACCACCTCGCTTTCCGCGATGGGTCGTGCGCCTGGCTTCAGCTTCCGATAGAAGAAGTCATTAAAGCTCTCAAATTCCTCCGGCTTCTTCACGAAGTCCGCCGCATCCAGCCCATACTCTTCTAAAAACGGCGCAATTTTCTCCCGCGTTTTCGGGGCATCCATCTTTCGCCCATACCACTTTGAAAAAAACGGCCGCTTCACAAACCCATGCAATGCCAGCTTCCCCAGCGGGTTCCCATAGGCCCATCTGAGGAATCCTTCCCCATACACCTGCTCTGTTTCAATTTCGCCCGTTTCCCGATTCAGATATTTGATTGGCTCCACGCCACGAAGCATGTCTCCGATTCACGAATTTGAAATTTGAAATTTCACCGGCGGCGGTTACGTCTCCTTCATCCATGCGACACCTCGCCCCACTTGCGGTCGCCGCCGTCTTCCTCGCGGGTCTGCTCTCCCTCACCAGTTGTGGTGAGCCGGATCAACAAATCCACGTCACCCAGACGCGTGAGCTCACCCTCCATGACCGTCAATATCCTGGAAACATTCGGGACATTCCGCCTGTGACCTGGCGGCGGCTTCCTCCCACTCAGTTCCGCACCATGAACTACCTCACGGGGAAGGATGAATCCGTCGAGATCGTCATGGGTGACAGCCGTGGGGACACGCTCCAAAACGCCAACCGCTGGCTCGGTCAATTCGGCCTCACTCCGCTCCAGTCCGTTCAGTTTCTTGGTGAAACCAGCATGCTGGGCCGCCTTGCCTACATCGTGGAAGCAGATGGTCAATACGTCCCCGGCATGGGAAAGCCCACGCAGGAAAATTACTCTCTCGTCGGAGTGATCCGCCCAGTCGGTGAAAACATCATCACCCTAAAAATGACGGGACCGAAGGAAGAGGTCGCCGCGCTGCGGGAAGAATTCTTCCGATACCTCCAAAGCCTCGAAACGGATGATTCTCAATTCATCCCCGTGAAAAAAAACGCTGATTCTGAAACAGAAGAGCCAGCCAAGAAGCCCACCGGACAAACCATCAACGCCACCCAGTGATGAGCGAAAATCAGCAACCCGAACCAGCGTCCGCAGTTGATCCTGCACGCAAGGACAAGAAGTCCGTCAACTGGGGCACCCGAATCTGGAAAATCATCTCCGGATATGAAGTTGCCGTGGTCTGCCTTTCTCTCCTCTTCGTCCTCACCTTCTTCGGCACTATTGAGCAAAAGTGGTTTGGCCTCTGGGCAACCGTTCATAAATACTTCGATCCCTCCTCCTTCTTCGTAGTTCCACGAAATGGTATGGAGAAGATTATCTTCCTCCCGCTCCCCGGCACCTATTGGGTCATCGTAGTCCTCTGTATCAACATGTTTTGCGGTGGCATCATCCGCATGCGGAAGGGATGGAAAAAAGCCGGCGTCCTCGTCAGTCATTTTGCCATCCTCTTCATGCTCATAGCTGGAGCCGTTTCCTCCGTTTATAAAAAGGAAGGCCACATGCTCCTCTACCAGGGCCGGAAGTCAGACTTCGCCCAGACGAACTTCGTCTTCGATATCGAGATCTTTAAATACAACGAAAAGGGCGAACGCGAGGCTCCGGCCATCATTGATGACAAATACCTCGAGCAGCTCTCGCCCAAGAACGCCGTCACCGCCACCTTCGAGAAATTTCCCTTCACTGCGAAGGTCGATTCCTATCTGCCAGAGTCTGCTCTGTCCCTGGCCGGGCCGGACAATCAGCCAAAAAAGGGCGAAGAGATCCTCGATGGCTTCTTCCTCACCAAGGTAAAAAAGGATGTCAAAACCGAGGAAAAAAACCTCCCTGGCTGCTACCTCACCGTCGAGGACCCCGATGGTGAGAAGATCCAGCGCCTCGTCCTCTGGGCCGGCAATCCCTACCCGGTGACCTTCACATACGATGGGGCCCGCTACGGTGCCACTATCACCCGGAAGGTCTGGCCCATGCCCTTCCAGGTAGAGCTGCATAAAACGGTTGGAGAATACCACCCCGGCACCCAAATTCCACGTTGGTTCCAGAGTGACATCACCATGATCAATGACGGCCAGCGGAGTGATCATGAGATCTACATGAACTTCCCCGCCCGCCAGGCCGGCTTCACCCTCTACCAGGCTGGTTGGGAGGATGGCGGAGACGAGCCCTTCTCCGTTCTCGCCATCGTAAAGAACCCCTCTGACAAATGGCCCGAGTGGGCTCTCTACGTCTCGGCCATTGCCCTCGGCTTCCACTTCATCGTGATGCTAGCCCTTTACGCTTCCGGTAATTCTCCCCGCTCCCGCAAGTCAGCAGCAGCCGGAAAAGTGTCCAATCCCACCCCGCCAACCTTAGAAAAGTCGTGAGCCAGCAGTCCTCCACACCGCCCCCCCTCCCGAATCAGGCTCAGTCCGCTGAGTCCGGATTTGCGACTCTTCGCGTCGCCCTCGTCATCCTTTTCCTCGTCGTGGAACTGGCCATCCTTGCCTACGCCCTGCGCGGCGTGATTCAGAAAGATGAAGTGCGAAAGATCCCCGGCTATGCTCCGTGGAGCGAGGAGGTCCTTGCCATTGCCGAACAAATTCCAGTCCAAAGCGGAGGCCGGGTGAAGCCTTTCTCCAGCTTCGCCCGTTTCGAGATGCTGAAATACCGTGGCGACCTTAAGATGGAAATCGAGTCCGGCGGCAAGGTCCATAAAATCGGTCCCACCGAATGGCTCCTTGATTCCCTCTTCCGGCCTGAACTGGCCGAGAAGCTCCCCGTCTTTCGCATCGATGATTCAGACATCCTCATCCCCTTCGGTATTACCGGAAAAGAACGCCGCACTCGCCTCAGTCTGACTGATTTTGATGTGAAAGATACCGCCGGAAACACCGCTTTCGATAAACTCATCGACCGCGGTGGCGAGATCCTCCGCGACCTTGAGGGCAAAGCTGCTGACAACTACACCGATAAGGATAAAGCCGATAAAAAAGTCGCTGACTTCGCTCAGCTGGTCCTCAGCTATAAGGGTTTTATTGCCTCACTCGATATCCTCCGCGGAGGGCTACCGGAGGTCGATGTGACCCAGCTCGCCGGCTTCGATGATGAGCTCGTCCAGCAACTTTCCAAAGTCTCCGAGCCGACCAATTTCTTCTTCTGGCTTCCCCTCACCAACCGTCTCGCCCAGTCCGTTCAGGGCCTTCCCAGGGATCCGGCTACCGGGCAGCTCTCCGGCGAGTGGAGGAAGTTCGTTTTTGAATTTAACCGTCAATCCGAGTTCTCGAAATATGGAGTTCCCTGGCTCCCGCCGGTCTCCTCTGAAGATGAGACATGGAAGACACTCGGTAGAAAGCTCGATCCCTTCCTCAGCGGCACCGCACCGGATTTCAAACCCATTTTGGAAGACTACCGCCTTCTGGAACAGGTCGCGGTTGCCGCCTCTGATCCCGCTTCTAACAAATTCCTCGAAGCCCTGACGAAATTTAAGGACTCCACCACTGAGCGGGCCCTCTCCCGCGGGGAAGGGGAAGTCATTCCCGGGGAGATCAAATACTACCAGCGGAACTACTTCATGTATGCCCTCGTCTGGTTCATCATCGCCTTCCTCTTCTCGGCGGCAGGCTGGGCCTTTACCGAAGGAACCGTGGCCAAGGTCCTCGGCTGGTGTGTCACCGTTACCTTCCTTTTGGGAATGGGTTACCTCATGGCGGGCATCATTCACCGCATCTTCCTAACCGGCCGTCCGCCCGTCTCGAATCTTTACGAGACCATCCCCTTTATCACTTGGGGAGGGCTTCTCCTCCTCGGTCTTACCGAACTCCTCACCCGGCGAAAAATCTTCATCTCTCTCGCCAGCGCTGTTGGAGTCATGGGGCTCTTCCTCGCCTTCCGCTATGAGCTTGGCGACACGAAGGACAATATGGACCCGCTTCGTGCTGTTCTGGACTCCAACTACTGGCTCGCCACCCACGTCGTCACCATCAGCATCGGATACTCTGGGGGGCTCATTGCCTTTTTCCTCAGCGTCATCTTCGCCTTTCTCAGTCTCTCCGGCGTGATTAAAGACCAGAAAGGCTTTGCCCGCTTCATGACCCGCGCCGTCTATGGGGTGACCTGCTTCACCCTTTTCTTCTCTCTGGTCGGCACTGTCCTCGGCGGCATCTGGGCCAATGACTCCTGGGGTCGTTTCTGGGGCTGGGACCCTAAGGAAAACGGGGCCCTCCTCATCGTCCTCTGGTGCCTCATCATCCTGCACGCTCGCCTCGCCGGCTGGCTCCGCACCTGGGGCATTCATCTCCTTAGCATCCTCGGCGGCAGTGTTGTGGTCTTCTCCTGGTGGGGCGTGAACATGCTTGGTGTCGGCCTGCACAGCTACGGCTTCACCGAGGGCGCGAAGGCTGTCTTTTATTTCTATGGAGCCACGGTCGTCGCCTTCCTCGTCGGCATCGCCGCTTGGCAGATCGAAAAGAAATCAAAGCTCGCCTCCCGGCAGTAATCCTCAGCGATCAGGAGTGCCGTGATTGTTGAGATCACGGTTTATTTGGAGACTGGCTGAAACCTGCGGTCGGTCTGGGTGGTATGCTCTCGAACAGTCATGCGCTACCTTCTCATCCTCTTTTTCACTGCGATTTCATCGGCGCGGCCGCTCGAATACCTGCCCGCTCCGATTGATAATCCTCTCAAGGGGCTCGTGCCATATGCGGGGGAGGGGAGTAAGGATCGTTTTCCTCATTCAATGGAGTTCCGCTACATCGCGATGAATGAGGTGATGAAGGGGCCGGAGGAGTTTGATTGGGTGGTCATTGAACGAGCGTTGGAGGAGACGAGATCGCGCGGGAAGCAGTCGATCTTTCGCCTTTACCTCGAATATCCCGGGAAGAAGTCGGCAATCCCGCAGTTCCTGGTGGATGAGAGGTTGAAGGTGACGCATTGGAAGGATGGCCAGAAGGAAATCGCGACTCCTGATTACAATGATCCGAAACTCCATCAGGCGTTGCGGGATTGCATCGGGGCGCTGGGGAAAAAGTATGATGGCGATCCACGCATCGGCTTTCTAACTGCCGGGATTCTGGGGCTTTGGGGGGAGTGGCATAATTATCCCCGCAATGATCTCGCGGCCGGCAAGAAGGTGCAAAAGGTGGTAATGGATGCGTATGAAGAGGCCTTCAAGAAGACCTTCGTCCTGCTCCGTTACCCGGCGGGAAAGAACGATTCATCGTATGCTGATAACAGCCAAACGAATCTGGGTTATCATGATGATTCCTTCGCCTGGGCGACTCTGGACACCGGAAAAAAATCAGATGGGTGGTTCTTCGTCCCGCTGCTCGAAAAGGCGGGAGCGATAGAGAAGTGGAAGCGGGTCCCCATTGGTGGTGAAGTGCGCCCGGAGATCTGGAAGACGACCTTTACCGACGAGAAGACAGGCCAGCAGCAAGATTTCGATGAGTGCGTGAAGCAGACCCGCCTTTCCTGGGCTATGGATTCCGGTCTTTTTTCCAAGCGCTTCCCACTTCCTGATGCGCGTCGGAAAAGGGCGATGACTTCCCTCTCGAAGATGGGCTACGAACTTCACCTGACCGAGGCCACGGTCGAGGGAAAGACGCTGATAGTGAAGATCACCAATCGCGGAGTGGCACCGTTTTATTATGACTGGCCAGTCGAGGTGCGCTCCGGCGAAGTGAACGTGCCGAAGGACTGGAAGCTCTCGAAAGTTCTGCCGGGCGAGATTGTGACCTGGAAAATGGAGGTTGCTGATCCAGAGAAGGTGGCGATTCGCATTCCGAATCCCATGAAAGGCGGCCAGCCTCTCATGCTGGCAAACAAAGGATACCGCGACGGGTGGCTGGAGCTGAAACCTTAAATCCGAAGGATGGGAAAACCCGGAGGCTCCTTAGGCACGGGGTCTACTCCTCTTCGCCGCTACCGTCGCCTTCCGCAGTGTCGCGGATGTCGCTGAGAGCATCGATAAAATCACCGAGGATCTCGGCGGGGACCATAATGGTGTCGCGATTTCCGCTGACGTCTTCAGTGATTTTCACGACTTTGCCGCGACGGTTCTCTTTGAGGTCGAGGAAGAAGATCTTCCGATCTGCGAGAATCTTCTCAGTGTGTAAAGTTTCCTGCTCCATAGGTTACGCTTGCCAAGGTCTGTTTTGCTCTCCGTGAAGTCAACGTGAAACTTGATCATCAAGGCCATCCCGCTGAGCTACAAAAACTGTGAAAAGCCACAGAAGAGGCGCGAATTTTCCTCCGGGAGATCGGGAGCAGAATCATCGTGATCGAGGAAGTCCCGGCAGACCGCAGAGAATTCCTCCCGGGTCGTGACTCGCCGGATGCGGTGCTCGAACTCCGGGTCGTGACCCTGCACGATATAGACGAGATACTTCTTCATCTTCTGAATGTGCTTTCGCTCGTCGAAGCTCCGGCACTCCTGCGCCACTGATTCGTAGAGGAGGTTAATATAGCCCGCTACCATGCGCCCGGTGACGGTTGGCGGGGTGTTCCCTGAAAATCGCGCACGCAATTGTTCGAAGATCCAGGGATTCCGGATCGCTCCGCGTCCGATCATCAGGCCCGCCGCACCGGTCGCGGTGAGGTAAGACATCCCGCTCTCGGTGTTCACGACATTGCCATTAGCGATGACCGGACAAGGCATCCTCTCAACCGCTTGTCGGACCCGCTCCGGATGGACGGGCGTTTGATACCGCTCCTTCACGGTGCGCCCGTGAATGGTGAGCAGGGCGAGATCGTGTCGGGCGAAGATTTCCAGAAGCTGGTCAAATTCACCCTCATCCTCGAATCCCACCCGCGTCTTTACGGTGAAGGGGATCGTGTCACAAGCTTCGCGCAGGCGACCAAGGAGACGGTCGATCTGATCGGGATTTCTTAGCAGCCCGCCGCCGGCATTCTTCCGATAAACCACGGGGGCGGGGCAGCCGAGATTGAGATCGATGCCCGCGACCGGGTGCTCTTTGAGGAGCTTCGCGGTGCGCACCAGCTCGTCGCCATCCTGCCCGATCATCTGGGCGAAGAGCGGTCGTCCGGTAGGATTCTCTGTGATCGAGCGGAGGATGTAGGGATCGAGATGAGAGTGGATATGGACGCGGAAATACTCCGTGACGTAGAGATCTGCTCCGCCAAATTCCGCCATCACCCGCATGAATGGTAGGTCCGTGACATCCTGCATGGGCGCGAGAAAGAGGGCGGGACGATCGGGCGGCAGCACGCGGTGAGGTTGGACCGGGGGCCATTTCATTTGAAAGGGAAAAGTCCCCGACGAGACTTCTCTGATGAAAGCTGGGTTGATGACTTCAAAATTCTCTCGGCCAAGAGCCGCTCGAAGTTCGTCGCTTACGGGACCCCGATGGGAATTGCCCGGACGATGAAATAAACCGGAGCGGAAATTCGTTGAATGAGGACACGCAGGAGTGGCCGCGCGGCTCAAATTCGTATAGTCTCTCCGCCTACCAAATTATGAAAAAACTGACTCTCACCGTCCTCGGAAGCTTCGGCCTCCTTGCTGCCACGCCCGCCCTCGCTGATCATCACGCCCTTGCGGCTCCGGTCTCTGCGGAGAATATCGCCAAGGCTGGCGAGAATGGCTTCACCCCGCTTCTCAATGGCGACTCACTGGATGGCTGGTCCGTGAAGGGTTCCAAGGCCACCTTTACTGTGAAGGATGGCGAGGTTTTCGGCACCGCACGTAACCTCAAGGGGAACAGCTTCCTCTGCTCTGATAAGCTCTACGGCGACTTCATTTTCGCTTTCCAGATGAAGTTCGATAATCTCAAGGGAAACTCCGGCTGCATGTTCCGCGGCCAGCTTAGCGAAAAGGGCCGGGTGAAGGGCTACCAGTGTGAGCATGACAACACCAAGCGTTCTTGGACGGCCGGCATCTACGACGAAGCCCGTCGCGGGTGGATTTGTCCCTCCAAGAAGAAGGGCGATCCCGTCTTCGAATCCTTCCGCGAAGCCTTTACCGCGCAAGGACGCCGCCTCTTTAAAGAGGACGACTGGAATACCATCGTTATCCAGTGCAAGGGCGATGAAGTGAAGATTTGGCTGAATGACGAGATCCGCTTGCAGTTCAAAGAGTCCGATAAAGAGATCGCAAAGCAGAAAGGTTTCTTCGGCCTGCAAGTCCATGGTGGAGGCAGCTGCGATGTCCGCTGGAAAAATCTCTTCGTCAAGGAACTCGGCGGAGAGAAAAAGGCAGAGAAAAAGTAATTCTGACCCGAAACAAAATTTTCAAAGGGCGGCTCCAAAACGGGGTCGCCCTTTTTCGTTTTCCCTACTGATCAGCCGGGAAAGGATTGGCGGTGAAGCGGAGATCCACTTCGTCGAAGACTTCCGCAGGGGCGCCAGCTGCCGGAGTGATTTCTCCCTGACCGGGCACGAATTTCACCAGGCTCATCGCGACTGCGCTGGTGGCGGTGATGATGATGAGGGTAGGCAGGATCACGGAGCCCCGACGCCGACCCGTGGCGCTGGTGGAGAGGTGGATAATGCGTTCCCGCAGCGGGACGTGACCGGCCATGGCCAGGGAAAGCGGCGGGGTCGCGGCGAATTGGGCGACATCACATAGCGCGGTGGCGTAGGTCTGCGGATCCGCGCCTTTTTTCAGCAGGTGGGCATCGCAGGCATACTCACACTGACTGAGAAAGGTGCGACGCATCCACCAGACGGCGGGATTGAACCAATGCGCGATGCAGGTGAGGTAGGCGAGAGCGGACATCCAGAGATCGCGCCGCTGGATATGTCCGAGTTCATGAAGCAGCGCCATGCGGAGGGTCTCTGGCGACCACTCATCGGAGTTCTGCGGAAGAAAAATGACCGGACGAATGAGTCCCGCCACCACAGGCGAGGCAAGGCTCGGATGGATGCGGACCTCTACATCATCGACGAAGTGGGAAGAGGGGCGGGATTGACGGCTCCAGCGTCGGAGGGCCAGAAGATCCAGCAGACCCTTCACCGCGAAGACCGCGATACCGGTGAGCCAGAGGGCGGGCAGGATAGAGGTGCCGGAAATTCCGCTGCCGGTCGGGCCGCCGGTTTCGATGAAGATTTTCGGAACGAAGTTCAGAAGAGGAAGGATGAGTAACAGCCCCATCACGATCGCGGTGAGGCGGGGATCCAGCGCCGGATTCCGACGCGCAAAAACCCACAGCGCGGCGGCCGCGAGGAGGGAAAAGATGAGCGAGGGAAGAAGCATGGGGGTGACGGATGAGGGCTTACTTAATGAGCTTTCGGATCTCGGCGATTTCCTTTTCGGTGAGTTGCTGGTCGTTCGGATCGAGGAGGGCCGCGACGAGGTTTTCCGGCTTCCCTTTAAAGAAAGTCCCCAGAAGATTATTCAGAGCAGTGCGCTTGGCCTTCTTTTTCGTGATGGCTGGCTGATAGAGATAGCGACGCCCTTCTTTGGAATGTTTCACCATGTCCTTGTTTTCCAGAGTCGCGAGAAGCGCGCGCACTGCAGAGTAAGAAGGAGGATCCGGGAGCTGGTCCTGCACATCCTGTGCGGTCGCTTCGCCGAGACGGTAGAGGATATCGAGGATCTGCCGCTCACGGCGTGAGAGTTCTCCTTTTTCGAGGCGATTCATGGCCGCATCTTAGGTGCTGCTAGAAAACCTGCAATGGAAATGTTGGAAAATCAGCATTGCGGAATGTAGGCTCCATGAGTCGCGGAATCTGACCCTGGTGGGATCTCGAGGTAACCGGTCGCTTCCAGTGGGGTGATGAAGTCTCCGGAATTTTGCGGAGAGAGAATGAGAGCCTCTCCTTGTGAATTCAACTTCACCGGCAGGAGCATGGTGAGCTTCGGGTGGCGCTTGAGCGGTTCGGAAAGTCTGAGGTTCATCGTACTTTGTGCCGGAGCACCGGTCATCTTGTTTAGCAGTGGGACGAGATAGCGATGAAAAGTGGTGAGGGTGGAATTGGGATTTCCTGGAAGAGCGGCGATGCCGGGCCAGAAGCCGAGTGGCTTGCCTGGACGCTGGGCTACGCCGTGGAAGATGGGTTCACTGCGAAGCTCCTCGATCGCAGGACGGACGAAGTCTTTTTTCCCTTTGGAAATCCCACCGGAGAGGATGACGAGATCCGCTTCCTCCAACGCCGCGGCGATACCATCACGGGTGGCCTTGAAATCATCTGGAAGGTGCGTCCAGGAGGCTTTGGCGGGGCCCCAGCGTTGCACCGCCGCGAGCAGGGTGCAGCCGTTTGATTGGCGGAGCTGGTGGGGCAGGGGAGTTTCGACGACGGGGATCAATTCGTCCCCCGTGGTGAGAATACGGATGATCGGGAGGCGGGTTGCGGAGAGCTGCGCGGCACCAATCGAGGCCATCATTCCCAGATGACCCGGGGTGATGTGCGTACCAGATTTCAGAAGGAGGGTGTCGGCGGCGGCATCTGATCCCTGACGATGGATGCATTGGCCGGTCTCGAAGTCCTCCGTGATCCTCGCGGAGGTTTCGGTGAGCTCGATTTCCTCATAGGGCACCACGGTGTCGCAGTCGGCGGGCAGGGTTGCGCCGGTCATGATCTGCCAGCAGTGACCGGGTTTCAGCGGTCCGGGATCAGGAGCACCGGCCGGGTGAAGACCCTGAAGGATGAGAGGTGAGTGAGAAAAATCAGTAGCACGGAAGGCGATGCCATCCATGGTGACGCGATCAAAAGGCGGGAACGCCCGGTCCGCGTGCAGGTCTTCCCTCAGCACCCGCCCGAGTGAATCCTCCAGGCGGATTTCCTCTGTCGGAAGCAGGGAGGCATTGTCTAAAATCAGCTGCCCGGCCTTGGCGGGGGTGAGGAGATCGAAGTGCATGGGCGCAGTCTGACCTCATCGTCACCTTTTCTCAACTGTCACCGGGCATGAAACGCGCTAGGGTGGGGGTGTGAAATGGCTCATCACGATCATTCTTAGTCTGGTTTCCTTATTGCAGGCGCGGGAGATTCGCGTGGCGACTTATAATGTCGCGCTGTCACAGGATAGCCAGGGGAGGCTCTCCGCGCTGCTGCGGCCGGGGACCTTTCTCCCGGCGAAGCGGGTCGCCGAGGTGGTGCAGATCATCCAGCCGGATGTCCTTTTGTTAAATGAATTCGATTACGATGCAGGTGGGACTGCGGCGACACGGATGAACGACAAGTATTTCAAGGTGAGCCAGAACGGGCGGGACCCGCAGGATTATCCTTTTCGCTATGTCGGGGTTTCCAATACCGGCCTCCATTCTGGTTTCGATCTCGATAATAGCGGAGGCATTGATAACACTCCCGGAGATCAGAGTTACGGAGGCGATGCCTTCGGCTTCGGCGAGTTCCCGGGGAAGTTCGCGATGGCTGTGTTTTCAAAATTTCCCATCGATTTTTCTGCGATCCGAACCTTCGAGGAAATCCTCTGGAAGGACCTACCAGGCAATCTCATCCCGCCGGGGTTTTATTCACCGGAGGAGCTGGAAGTCCTCCGAATCTCTTCCAAAAATCACTGGGACATCCCGATCGTCGTGGATGGACGGACCTTTCATTTTTTGGTGAGTCATCCTACGCCGCCGGTTTTCGATGGACCGGAAAATCGCAATGGACGTCGGAATCATGATGAGATCCGCATATGGGCGGATTACCTGATGGAGGACACAGCGGGGTATCTGGGCAGGGGACTTTCTCCAAATGCTCCCTTCATCATCGCAGGTGATCAAAACGCCGATCCCACCCGCGGAGACAGTGTCAACGCCGCCATCAATCAGCTCCTTGACCACCCTCGGGTTAATGGCTCTTTCATTCCGGAGCGGACCGGTGCCTCCTCCAATACTACCCGCTTCAACACTGCGACCTTTAACCTACGGGTGGACTACGTGCTGCCTTCTAAGGCAGGATTCCAGGTCACAGGCGGCGCGGTTTTTTGGCCGACGGGGACTGACGATGGAGCAAACCTCATCGGCGTCTCCGATCATCGACCAGTCTATCTGGATTTGGTTTTCGAGCCGATGATCGATCAGCTGGTTCGTGATCTCACCATTTCTCGGACCGGAAATGAGGTAACCTTGACCTGGCTCGGAGACCCGGCGGCGAGCTATGGTATTGAAGTGAGTTCAAACTTAAAAATCGAAAGCTGGCAGAGTGTGACAAATCCGATGATTGAATTCACAAATGAAAGAGCCTCATTTCATCTCACTATCGGGGAAAATGTCCAGTTTCTCAGGGTTTCCGTGGGGCCTTCTCAAGATTTCTGATACTATGAATCTTTCTCACAATTTTGTCACCTCGATTGTCATGCATTGAAGTGAAAGCTGGCCTCTGATCTGCTCGTTTTACGACGAACATAATGACTGCTATGAGTGAGCAATTTCTGACTTCTGCGCCGATCTCCGATCTTTGGGATCGCCACGCTCTTCAATCTCTTCAGGCCGACCTCCATCGGTCCACGAAGGACTTCGTCCACCTCCTCGAGGAGGAGGAAAAGCACCCCGCCTTCGATCCGCTCCATGTTCGTAACCTCCTTCGTGATGAGCGGGCTAAGGGGCACGAGCCCACCCTCCTCATTCTTGGGCGGATGGAAATGGCCTCCTTCCATCACTTCATCTGCCGTGGATACGGAGAAGAGTGCGGTGCGGAAGTGCGGGATCTCTACTTCCTCGGCATCGCGGTGGTGAGTGATCCCTCACCTTCGCGGCTCGAATTCACGGACGAGGAAAGTCATTCCTCCGATGATCCCCATGGCTCGCGTGCGGCCTGATTTTATCCTTCGATTTCCATCGGCAGGTCTTATCGTCCGCCGGTGAAGTTCAGTCTCCTCCTGACCCTCTCGGTAGTGACCGTGATCGCTGCCTGTAGCTCGGTGACTCGCTGGGAAGGACGTGATCCCGTCGTCAGCGATCTCCCGGTTTCCCGCTCTCCGGAATTGGCCAAGGCGGGCCTCATTCGCATCTCCGAAGTCGATTCCTCTATCAAAATCGATCTGCGCTACACCCGAGAATCGGCCATCGCTCGGCGTCCGCTTTATCAGTCAAACATGCCGGCTCTCCTGCGACCTGAGACCGCTGTCCGCCTCCAGCGCGCAAATCAGTTCGTCAAAAAATACGGTTACTGCATCCAGGTTTGGGACGCTTATCGCCCGCCTGCTGCGCAGCTCATCCTTTGGGAAGCTTCCGGTCATGATGACCGCTTTGTCGCGAATCCCTATTCCAAGCCCTCCCAACATTCCTGCGGGACCGCCGTGGACGTCACTCTCGTCACTACCTCCGGAGAACCGGTCGAGATGCCTACTGGGTTCGATTCTTTCACCCCGCAAGCTCACGCGAATTATCAGCATCCCGACCCGAAGGTCATGGAGCGAAAAGCCATCCTTCAGCGCGCCATGATGCAGGCGGGCTTCTTCCCCCTTCCGAACGAGTGGTGGCACTTCACCGACCGCCGCTTTAAAGCCTACCCGGACACCATTCCACTCAAATCCATCCAGTCCGCCCTATGAAGATCCTCCTTCTTTGCCTTTTGACAATCCTCCCCGTCTCCGCCCAAATCAAGCCGCTCATCGGCACCTACCTCGGCGACAATAAGCGGAATTATTACGGAAATCAGGCTCCCTCGAAGCTCCGCGTCAAGTGGAAGACCCACCTCGGCAGCGGCAAGACCACCTTCGGCTCCAGCGACACCCGCACCTGGAAAGGGGCCGGCTGGACCGGGCAGCCACTCGTCATTCAGGAAGCGGGAGAGCTCTTCCTCATCCAGGGAACTCTCGGGCATCACGTCAAAAAAATCCGCGCTCGCGATGGCAAGGTCATCTGGTCCACCAGCGTCGGCGATGCCATCAAGGGCACCCCCACTTTCATCGATGTCGGAGGTCCCGCCGCTACCCGATACACCCTAATCGTGGGCAGCCGCAGCGGATACGGGCAGCATTGGCGGAATGGCACCGCGCACAGCCTACACGGCATCTCCTACACCACCGGAAAGATTCTCTGGCGTCACAACTCCCGCGCTACCGCCTCGAACAGTCGCGACTGTGATGCCTCCGCCGTCGTTATCGGGAAGAAAGCCGCCATCCCTCTCGAGAATGGCTACTTCACCGTCTTCTCGCCGGATGCGCGGAAGGCCTCCAATAAATCCGGCTTCCCCTCGCCGAAAATCTCGAAGCAATACCTCCTCTACCGCGAGTCGGACCGCCGGATCTACCGAAACGAACTCTGCTGCGAATCCTCCCCGACCATGGTGGGTAGCAAGGCCTACGTCGCCGCCGGAGTGGGCCGCGTCTATGCCTGCGGCACCGGCATGTTCGGCGGAGCCTCCGCGAAGCTCGAGATCGGCGGCGACCTCAATGGCACCATGCCCCTTACCAATGATCGTCATCTCCTCCTCGGCATCGAAAAACAATTCATCCCCGGCCACGGTGGCGTGGTGAAATTCTCCACCGGTGGAAAGATCAAGTGGTTCCACCCGCTCCCTGACCGGAAGTGGTATACTTGGAATGGCGGCCTTGTCGGCAGTCCCGCCGTGAATCATCGTTACAATTCCACCGTCTCCAAAGACCTCGCCTGTTTTGTCGGTATCGATGGCAATCTCACCCTCATTAATCATAAGAAAATCCAGCCAGGGAAAATGAATTGGGGACCTCGCCGCCTGAAACAATATCCCGCTCCGCTCGTCCTCGATACCGTGAAGCTCCCGCAAGGCTCCATTTCCACTCCGCTCTTCCTCGGCGACCGCATCATCGTCGGCTATGACAATGGCATGGACCTCTACCAGGTCACCCCGGCCGGAAAGCTCGTCCGGCTTGATCGCCTCAGTGGTCCTATGTTCGATGCCACCCCCGTCGTCTGGAATGGCCGCGTCTATGCTGGATCGAAGAACGGTTATCTCTACTGCCTTGGAAACTAATTTCCTCCTACCGTCGGATGCTCGTATGATCTCGATGCAGATGATTTTGGATGGGGATTGAAAAGCTATCTTGGCTCATGTGGCTGACCTTCCCACTTGCTCCCGTCGCTTTCAGCTTCCAGATTCACCCCGTGCCCACGGAACCCATCACCACGACTGGCGAGGTCGTCAAAATCTTTAGCGAGCGCGCCTACCACGTCGTCCTGCCAAACGGAAAGCTCGTCATCGCCCATCCTTCCCGTGCCATGGCCGGGCGGATTACCAAGATCATTCCGCAGGCCCGCGTCGCTCTGGAAATGACGCCCTTTGACTTTGAAAAGGCGCGTATCGCCGATGTTCTCCCAGTCTAGGAATCCCTCATCATGCCCCGCCACTTCATCATCGGAACTGCTGGTCATATTGACCATGGTAAGTCCACCCTCGTCCACACCCTCACCGGGACAAATCCCGACCGCCTCCCTGAGGAAAAAGAACGCGGTGTCACTATCGAGCTTGGCTTCGCCCACTTCTCCCTGCCCATTCCGGAGACTGCCAATGACACCTTTGAAATCGGAGTCGTGGACGTCCCCGGTCATGCTGACTTCGTTAATAACATGGTTGCCGGTGTCGGCGCGATCGACCTCGGCATCTTCATTGTCGCTGCGGATGATTCCTGGATGCCCCAGTCCGAGGAACACCTTCAGATCCTCACCTATCTCGGCATTAAGAACTTCATCGTCGCCCTCACCAAGGCTGACCTCGTCGATGACCTAGAGTTCGTCACCGAGATCCTCGCCGATGACCTTCAGGGTACTGCATTGGAGAATGCCCCCATCATCCCGGTCTCCGCCCCTACCGGCCTCGGCATGACTGAACTGCGCGAAAAAATCTCAGAAATCCTCGCGGCCACTCCTCCTCCACGCGACTTTGGGCAACCGCGCCTCGCTGTCGACCGCGCCTTCTCGCCAAAGGGCGTCGGGACCGTTGTCACTGGCACCCTCACCGGCGGCGCACTCGCTACCGGGGATCAATTGACCGCCTTCCCCGCCGGTCTACGCACCCACGTCCGCTCCATCCAGAATCACGCCTCCTCCCTAGATCAAGCCGTTCCCGGCATGCGCACCGCGCTTAATCTCCCGGATCTCCCCCTCACCACAAAAGGGAAAAAAGGCGTCTCCCGTGGCCACCTCCTCGTCGGTGGCACCCCCGGCGAAGCCACCTATGAGATCGATGTCCAGCTCACACGAGCCCATCGCCCCATCCCCGGCCAGCCCGGCACCCAGCGACCGCTGAAATCGAATCACCGCGTCTTCGTCCATCACGGTTCCGGCCGCACCCAGGCTCGCGTCCTCTTCCCAGAAGACATCGTTCTGAACCCCGGTGATACCTCCATCGCCCAGCTCCGCTTTGATCACCCCATCCACGCCCTCGTCGGAGAGCGCCTCGTTATCCGCGAGCTCTCAGGTGAAGCCACCCTCGCCGGTGCCACCGTCCTCGACCCTCATCCCACGCGCCGCCAATTCCGCTCCGAGCCCCGCCAGCTCTTCCTCCACTCCCGTGCCGAAAACCCCGCCGATCTCCTCCTCCTCCTCCGAACCCACCTTGAGCGAGATCACTTCGTCACCCACGCTACCCTCTCCCAAGCCCTCCCTTTCTCCGCAGCCGAGATCAAAGCTGCTCTCAAGAAACTCACTAAATCGCAGGAAGTCATTGCCCGCGGAGAAAAACATCTCGCCCACGGCCCTTATTGGAAAGACCTCGTCAAAAAAGCTTCCCAATCCGTGAAGGACTACCACTCCAGCCATCCCGACCACGTCGGCATGTCCACCGATCTTCTCCGAAAAAACCTCGGCTCCGCCACCGGCATCTCCGACCTCTTCGATGCCCTCCTCATCCAGCTCGGCGAAAAGAAATTTAAGGTCGCCGACAACATCATCGCTCACAGCACCCACTCCCTCGAACTCCCGCCCGAGCTCGAGCGACCCGCTGCTGACATCATCGCCACCCTCGAAAACGCCGGCCTGAATCCTCCGCTCCCCACCGAACTACAAGCTACCCCGCAACAGCAGGCCGCCTACAAATTCCTCTCCCGCACCCGCCAGATCATCCCACTCGATCCCAAGGTCACCCTTGCCGCCAAAGTCTTCCAGAGCACCGTCGATCAGGTGAAAACCTTCATCGCAACCAACGGCCAGGCCACCGCCTCCGAGCTCCGCCAGCACCTCGAAACCTCCCGCAAGGTCATCATGCCCCTCCTCGAACGCCTCGACCGTGATAAAATCACCATCCGCAACGGCGACTACCGGACCCTCCCCTAACCGCCGCCACGCGCCCCAAGAATTTCGTCATCGGTGTCCAAAAGTGTTTTAAAGAGTTACCTTTTAAAGGGTCAGACCTATAAATAAGTTTTTGGCTTGCGGAGGCGGTGGTTTTGAGTAGGGTGCTGCTGTGAGACAGAAGCGGTATTTGGTTCCGGTGGAGAAGGATGGCACGGTGCCGCCGGTGGCGATTTATCATGTCGTGACGCGGGTGGTGGATCGGCAGTTTGTTTTGGGGGCGGAGCAGAAGAAGTATT